>DOKO01000008.1:10403-10930 GCA_003510825.1 Stenotrophomonas sp. | reverse complement strand
GCAGCTGCAGGGGCCGCGCGGCGCCACCGCCAGCATCGAGGCCGGCCAGCGCCTGCGCGTGGATGCCACGCCCGCGCTGCATGCGGCGGTGATGGCGGGCATGGGCATCAGTCTGTTTACTGCGTTGACCGTGCAGGAGGACCTGCGCAGCGGTCGCCTGATCCGCGTGCTGCCGAACTGGAATGCGGGGCAACGCCGCTACTTCGCGCTGTACCCGCATGCGCGTGCACTGGCGCCGAAGGTGCGCGCGCTGGTCGATCACCTGGCCACGCACTACGCTGGGTGGACGGGCGGGGCAGGCTAGCCACGCCAGGGCAACGAGGAGCGTGATGGATCCGGTCTATCTGCTGGTGGCGGTCGGTGCGATCGTCGCCGGCTTCGTGCAGGGCCTTTCCGGGTTCGCCTTCGGCATGGTGGCGATGTCCTTCTGGGCCTGGGGGCTGGACCCGCGGCTGGCCGCTGCGCTGTCGGTGTTCGGTGCGCTGACCGGGCAGCTGCTGGCGGTGTTCACCGTGCGCCGCGGCTTC
>DOKO01000008.1:4426-10214 GCA_003510825.1 Stenotrophomonas sp. | reverse complement strand
TTCACCGTGCGCCGCGGCTTCAACCTGCGCCTGCTGCTGCCGTTCGTGCTGGGTGGCCTGGCTGGCATTCCGCTGGGCGTGCTGGTGCTGCCGCAGCTGGACATGGCCTGGTTCAAGGCCTTGCTGGGTGGGTTTCTGGCGGTGTGGTGCCCGGTGATGCTGATGGTGCGCAGGCTGCCGCCGATCACAGTGGGTGGCCGCATCGGCGACGCCGTGGCCGGCATGGCCGGCGGCGTGCTCAGTGGCATCGGTGGCTTCGCCGGGCCGGTGCCGACGCTGTGGAGCACGCTGCGCGGCTTCGCCAAGGACGAGCAGCGCGCGGTCATCCAGAACTTCAACCTGGCCATGCTGGCGGTGACCATGGCCACCTATGTCGGCAACGGCATGATCACCCGGCAGATGCTGCCGTACTTCGCCATCGTGGCCCCGGCCATGCTGGTGCCGACCCTGCTGGGCGCGCGCCTGTACATCGGCATCAGTGAAGCGCGCTTCCGGCAGATCGTGCTGGGCCTGCTGACCGCCTCCGGCATCGCCCTGCTGTGCTCGGCGCTGCCGGTGCTGCTGTCGCGTTGAGGCTCAGGCCGGGCGGAACATGCGGAAGCGCTGTTCCGCGCTGACCCGGAAATAATCGGCCGGGCCGCCACCGCGCAGGATCGGGTCGGCTGCAGCGGTGTCGTAAATGCCATCGACCAGCAGCCGCGCATCGATATGCACCGCCACCACTTCGCCCAGCACCAGCCAGCCGTTGGTGTCCTGGCCGGCGGCATCGCGCAGGCGCACGATCTGGGTGCAGCGGCATTCCATGCTGACCGGGCTCTGTGCCACGCGCGGCGGGCGCACCTGGGTGGACGCCAGCGGCGTCAGTCCGGCCAGGCTGAACTCATCGACCTCCGGCCCGACCGCGCGGCAGCTTTCGTTCATCGCCTCGGCCAGGTCGAACGTGGCCAGGTTCCAGACGAATTCGCCGGTGGCCTCGATGTTGTGCAGCGAGTCTTTCCGCCCCTGGCTGGAGAAACCGATGATCGGCGGGGTGTAGTTGAAGGCGTTGAAGAAGCTGTACGGCGCCAGGTTCAGGGCGCCGTCGGCGGCGCAGCTGGAGATCCAGCCGATCGGGCGCGGCCCGATGATGGCGTTGAACGGGTCGTGCGGCAGGCGGTGGCCGTCGGCGGGACGGTAGCTGTGGAAGGTGTCGGGCATGGGGTGGGGGTTCCGTAGAGTCGAGCGTGCTCGACTGGATGTTGCCCCCGATTATCCGCCAGCCGGGCAGATGCAGCCCACGAAAAAGCCGCGACCCTCGCGGATCGCGGCTTGTCGTTTACGGCTTGATCGGGCTCAGCGCTGCTGGATCTTCGACAGCAGGCGCAGGAATTCCACGTACAGCCAGACCAGGGTCACCATCAGGCCGAATGCGCCATACCACTCCATATACTTCGGTGCGCGCTGGGCCACGCCGGTTTCGATGAAGTCGAAATCCAGCACCAGGTTCAGCGCGGCCACCACCACAACGAACAGGCTGAAGGCGATGCCCAGCCAGCTGGCGTCATGGATCACCGGCACGTTGATGTTGAAGAAGCCCAGCACGAACGAGGCCAGGTAGAGCAGGGCGATGCCGCCGGTGGCGGCGACCACGCCCAGCTTGAAGTTCTCGGTGGCCTTGATCAGGCCGCTGCGGTAGGCAAACAGCAGGGCAAACAGGGTGCCGAAGGTCAGCAGCACCGCCTGGAACACGATGCCTGGGAACTTCATGTTGAACACGGCCGAGATGGCGCCCAGGAACAGGCCTTCCACCAGCGCGTACATCGGCGCGGTGACCGGCGACCATTCCTTCTTGAAGATGGTGATCAGCGCCAGCACCAGGCCGCCGATCGCGCCGCCCATGGCGTACAGCTTGGCGCTGGCCATCACCTGGCCGTAGTCGTTGATCGACTGGTTCCAGGCGAAGGCGGCGGTCAGCACGGTCAGCAGCAACAGGATGCCGGTCTTGTTGACGGTGCCGTTGAGGGTCATCGCCTGGTCGGGGTGGGTCACCACCGAGCCGCTGGCCAGGTCGAGGAAAGTCGACTCGGAAAGAGCCGGGTTGCCGCTGCGCATGCGAAATCTCCGTGCGAAAGAGGTGGTTACGGCCATCCGGCCGATTGCAGCGAGCATAGCCGATGGCTGCGTACGGTGGTGTGGCAGGGCCACGCCTGCGGGCCCGCCGCGTTGACAGGCTGCGCTGCGCTTGTTCACAATGGCCAGCTCCCCGGGCCCTGCCCGAGGGGATTGCAACACCGGGGTATAGCGCAGTCTGGTAGCGCGCCTGCTTTGGGAGCAGGATGTCGGGGGTTCGAATCCCTCTACCCCGACCAATCCCACTACGTCGGATTGGACGCCGTTCCGGTTCGGGCGCCCGTAGCTCAACTGGATAGAGCACCGGCCTTCTAAGCCGGCGGTTACAGGTTCGATTCCTGTCGGGCGCGCCATTGAAATCAATGGGTTACGGGCTTTTTGCCATCGTCTCCGGAATTGCCTCCAGAATTGAAGGCCGCGGCCGTTAATGTATTGCTGGCCAAGTTGGTCTACGATCGTTACCAGGATGCACTGGATGGCATCCCTTCAGAGGAACAGATGAGAGCATCAGCCGCTCCTGAAACGATCTACAGCGAGATGCTGCTAGAGCTCGCTGGGTTGTACCTTGGCAGGCAACAGATCAACGAATTCGGCCTTCGTCAGTTGAAGGCTCGTGCCGAACGTTTGTGTGCGGTCGATGCAATCTCCGGTATGGAGGTCAAGGGCCACATAGCCCTGCTTTCTGGCGACTCGGTGACAGGGCGGGACTTGCTGGATCGCGTTCTCACCTTAGCGGGGCCTTCCGCGGAGATCACCTTGCGCTATATGCAGGGCCTCCAGCAGCGGGGCTTCTCAAGTGAAGTGGCCGAAGTATTTTTCCGAAATACTCACGTCTTCGCCGGTAATGTGATGGCGACCAGAGAGGCTCGGCAGATATTGGCCAGCCACGGTTTTTTGGACGCTGCTAACGACTTGAGGCTGGAGCTGAACAAGATGAACGCGCCTGTGGCGGAGGTCTCCTATGCGCCAGGAGAGCACCTGCTTGCCTATTTCGATGGGGACGGCGTGGCAGACTCCGATACCGCGCCGGTGGTGGGTTTTGTTCGCAATTTCTTGTATGAGCAGGGCGTCATACTGCAGCGGGTCGGCATATCTGTCGTGCCTGCAGACGACGGTATGCCTTCCGCGCTTCTGTACGAACTTGAAGTGAATGTCCCTGCGGAACGCGCTGCTGAGTTGGAATGGGATCTGTACGGCAAACTTGAGGAGGAGCAATTTCCCCTAGAGTTGGGCCGTCGTATTCTTTTCAGCGTTACGGCAGACCCAAAGTCGACCTGAGAACACTATGTCCATCACGGAAGATGATCTGCTCGCCTACGCTAAGGCGCTGGCGGCGAACGATGCGGAAGAATGCCAGCTGCGCTCCTCAATGAGCCGTTCTTACTACGCTGCGTTTCACGCTTTGCTGCCTCTGGTTGAGCAGTTGCCTCCATCTGCGAAATGCCGCGGCAGGGAGGTTACGCACGTGGAAGTCACCGAGCGGCTGGTCGAGTGGAAGGTGGACAACGTGTGCCCCGATCTCCTGTCCTTCAGGGATGTTAAGGCCCGGGCACAGCGAGCTATGGATACCGCAAGGGGTAAGAGGGTCATCGCGGACTACCGCCTTAGCAATGAGGTGACCTATTCCGATGCGGTCGGTCAGATCCATAGAGTCGAGCAGGTAATTCGTGCTGCAAGGACCCTGGTCGGTGTGGTTCAAGCTGGACAGGATGCGGCGACCGGCTAGTGGCTTGCCGTTCTTGATAGCGCGGATCTTCGCGAGCTTGCGGCACTCGGCCTGTTGGCGACGTTAGCCGCCACCGGACTCCGGGACCGTCGGTAGTGAATGGTCATAGACGTGCATCATCGCGTCGGTCTTGTGGCCGCTTGCCTCCTTTTTATCACCCTTGGTGTCGGTCACCCCTCGGTGTTTCAGGCTGTGCAGGCCGAACCGCTCATCTTGGCTCAGAACGCCGTCCTTCACTGCATTGCGCATCATGCGCCCCCCAGGCAGTCTGCCAACCATCCTCGGTCAACCGCTCCCCGTCCTCGCTGACGAACAGATAGCGGCCTTCGGCCCGGATCGGAATCACTCCCCCCTTCTTCTCCCATATCGCCGCGCGCCGCGCCCGCAGCATGGCGATTGCTTCTTCGGTTTCGGCGCCCTTGCGCACCAGGTTGTCGCGGCTGCCCTTCCGGCGGTTCGTGCGTAGAACCTCGCCATCAACATGCGCATCGGTCAGCGTCAGCACCTCGATACCGCGCAGTCGCGCTTGGTAGGCCAATTCCGCTGCTTGGCCCAGCGCTCCACGGTGGCGAGCCGCGGGCGCTTGCCGAGCCGGCATAGCTCCTGCAGATCGCGGAACTGTAGAACGTCTCCGATCACGGGCGGCCTCCTTGGGCGCTGGCCCTGGCGCGGGTGCGCCTCGCGGCCGGCTCGGCCAGGGTGAGGTTGAACTGCACCACGTTGTCGGCGACTTCCGGCGCGGGCGCCGGGCGTGTGCTGCGGGCCGGCCGATTGATGCGACGCCATTCGGCCAGAGCCTTCTCGGGATCCTGACTCTTGCTGGTCGCCCTGCATGCGCACTCGACCAGGTGGTCGCCGCCGGCGGCCGGGCTCCGATTCCTGTCGGGCGCGCCATCGCAGGGAAAGCTCCCTGACTTCCGGCGCATGGCCCCTTCGTCTCCACCCATTACAGTCATTGCTCGGACAAGGTCGTCCGGGGCAGCGCGTTGTCCGCTTTTCCTGCCCCATCAAAGGAGTGAGACGCATGACGGAGCAGGCAGTCCAGGACAAGGACCTCGTTGCGGAAGTGCAGCGCCTGCGCGCCAGCCAGCGGCGGCTTTCGCTGTACTGCGGCGGTGTCACCCTGCTGGCGCTGGCCGGTCTGTTGATGGGCGCCAGTGCCCATCGCGATGCATCGTTCGATGTCATCGACGCGCAGCGCATCAACATCCGCGAGCCCGACGGCACCCTGCGCCTGGTTGTGTCCAACCGCACGCGTTTCCCGGGTGGCTTCATGAAGGGCGAGGAGATCACCGCACACAAGCGACCCATGGCCGGCATGCTGTTCCTGAATGACGAGGGCACCGAGAATGGTGGCCTGATCTTCAATGGCGCGCTGGGCAAGGATGGGCGCCCGGACAGCGGGATGAGCCTCACCTTTGATCGGTACCAGCAGGACCAGCAACTGCAGTTGCTGGGTCTGGATGGCCCCGATGGCAACATCGCAGGCTTGATGTTCAATGACGTGGCCGATGGCCTGAAGCGGCCGATCTTCTCGGCCGATGACGAGCGGCTGGCCAAGGCGGGCGAAGAGGCGATCACCCGTCGCGTGTTCCTCGGCAGGTCCGATGCGCGCAACGCGATGCTGCAGTTGCTGGACGCCAAGGGCAATCCGCGCCTGCAGTTGCAGGTCACGCCGAAGGGCGAGGCGACGCTGGCGTTCCTGGATGAAGCAGGCGAAACGACCCGGGTCATCTCGGCCAGCGATCCCTGAGTGGTGGGTGCAGTCGGCCCCTGGCAGGCCCCTGCACATCAATGTGAAGAAGTGCTTGCAATTCCCGCGCGACTCCCGGAAAATGCCGGACTCGCTTCGGGGGACGGAACTTCTGCTTCCGCCCACTCAAGGCAACGCATCAGGCTCCAGCGCCGGCAACATCGGCGATGAAGCAAACGTTTCAGTGGTGGCTGTAGCTC
>DOKO01000008.1:0-4243 GCA_003510825.1 Stenotrophomonas sp. | reverse complement strand
TTTCAGTGGTGGCTGTAGCTCAGTTGGTTAGAGTTCCGGATTGTGATTCCGGTGGTCGGGGGTTCGAATCCCCTCAGCCACCCCACTGTTTCAACCGCATCGGCAACGCCGACACGGTATTGCAATAAACAGAATGCACGCTACAATGTGCGTCTGAGTTTCACGGGCTGTTAGCTCAGTTGGTAGAGCAGTTGACTCTTAATCAATAGGTCCAAGGTTCGAATCCTTGACAGCCCACCAAGACGGAAGCCACCTGGTATGCCAGGTGGCTTTTTTCTTCAGATAGTGCGATACCCGGAGCAGCGCCGAGGTCAACGATGTTGAACGAAGTGCTTGCATCCCCCAGGCGGATGGGGTCATAATTCGCGCCCCGATTTCGGGCTGTTAGCTCAGTTGGTAGAGCAGTTGACTCTTAATCAATAGGTCCAAGGTTCGAATCCTTGACAGCCCACCAGACGAAAGCCACTTGGTTCGCCAAGTGGCTTTTTTCTTGCCTGCGATCTGGCGGTTCGCGTGATCGGGACGCATCCACGCAGGCGTGGATCTACTGATCAATCGGCGCGTCATGTCCGCGCATGGCGTGGATCTACTGAAGCGATGCTTAAAACTGGGTTACATGCGTCATCAGTGTTTTCAATGCTGTGCGCTGCATCTCAGCGGCCACGCTTCGCATCACTCCCAATGGATGTTCCGCGCGAGAAGCGCATGCATGTGGAGTGAGTCTTGATGATTGCAACGAACAGGAATGCAGGGCTGATCGTGTCCGGCGTGCTGCTGCTCGCATTGGTGGGCTGCAAGCCTGCTGAGCCGCCTGCCACCAGCGACGACCACGCGCAGACCGTGCCGCGTGATGCCGATACGACAAGCGTGGCAGCGCAACCGGCCATGCCTTCGGAGAACGGTGGGACGACCGAGGCGGTCGAGATCACCCGCGCGGACGATGGGTCGTCGGTGCAGCTGCGCAAGGTCGATGCATCCAATCCGCCAGCGGCGGCCGAGCCTGCGCAGCCGGCCGGGCCCGCGCACTGAGCCTGCCGGGCCCGGCGTGGTTCAGGCCATCCGGGCCCTTGCGGGCGACGTGCGAAGGCTGCGCAGGCGTCGTCCGCTTTCGTAGGCCAGCAGTGGCAGCGCCCAGCTCAGCACCAGCAGGCTGGGCACCATCACCAGTGGCGACGCCAGCTGCATCAGTGCCGGTACCAGCAGGAACAGGCGAAACACTGCAGGAGAGAGCGTCACCAGATAGCTGCGCAGCATCCAGCGCCGGTGTGCGTCGACCTCGCCGCAGCGGATCGTGCGGTAGCCACGCAATGAAGTGATCAGCCAGGCAAGACCGGTGGCGGCAAACGCGAGTTTCAGTGCCAGCCAGCCCTGCGTGGTGACCAGCAGCCCGACCACGGCGGTACTGCCAATCAGGATGCCCAGCAGGTAGGTGCGTCCCAGCCAGCGGTGCAGGGCGGGCCAGCGCCGGCGCAGCACTGCCACGAACTGGCTGGCCCCGGCCAGCATGGCCAGGCTGCCGCCTGCGACATGCAGCCACAACCAGCTGCGCCGGTCCCAGAACATGCCGTAGGCCTCTGGTGTCACCTGCACATAGCGCTGTGCGGTAACCCACAGGAAGTGGCCGGCCACGGCCAGGCCCAGCAGCCAGAAGGCGGCCGACCAGAGCGTCCATCGGCGCTGGGGAACGGGATCGAATGCGGAACCGCGAACAGCCATATGCGCAAACCCGGGGCAGGGAGGGGCGAGCGCAGTCTATGCCGGCCCGATGCTTCGGGCATGATGCGCTGCACATGGAGTGGACGCCGCAGGAACTGGACCGATGAGCTGCCTTGAAACCTTTGCCACCCTGCGGATCCTCTCGCCGACGCTGGCGCCGGCGCAGATCGGTGCGGCGCTGGGCCTTGAGCCGACCCGGGTGGCGGCACTTGATCCGTCCTCGCGCTACCGGCCCCGGCGGGAGCACCATTTCTGGGCATGGAGCAGCGAGGGCCGGGTGGACTCGCT
Organism: Stenotrophomonas sp.; assembly: GCA_003510825.1. Taxonomy (GTDB): domain Bacteria; phylum Pseudomonadota; class Gammaproteobacteria; order Xanthomonadales; family Xanthomonadaceae; genus Stenotrophomonas. The sequence goes on along the minus strand of DOKO01000008.1, from coordinate 2,239 downwards.
GGATGGGCTGGTGCACGTCCGCGCCGTGCTCGATCTGCTGCAGGGCAGGGAGCAGGCGCTCGCCGGGCTGCGCCAGGCGGGCTGTGCGCTGGACGTCAGCTGCTACTGGGTGTCGTCCGGACAGGGTGGCCCGGCGCTGGATCTGGATGCGATGACCCGGCTGGCCGCCCTGGGCCTGGAGATCTGGTGGGACGTTTATTTCGAACAAGAGCGGGGCTACAGCGAAGAGCGCCCTGCTGCCGACGGCGCACAGTGACGACAAGCCCCCGATTCAGCTTTGTCATGCCTTTCGCTTTCCAGCCCCGCCTGCGACAATGAACCCCTGTGCCGGCCACGCGAAAGTGGCGGAATTGGTAGACGCCCTGGATTTAGGTTCCAGTGTCGCAAGGCGTGGGGGTTCGAGTCCCCCCTTTCGCACCAGTGCCGGCCTGTCTCCGCCCTGATCGGGCCGCCGACGGACCCTTGACCGCCACGCGCTGGCAGTGCAGGCCGAATTGGGCGAAACTAAAGGGCTGCGGCAAGCAGGCGCGTCCCAGACGTCGTGTCCTTACAACCGTTTCATTCCAATCATCGAGCCGGGGGCGTGGGCCACCGGTGGCAGGAGTCAACATGCAAGCTTCGATCGAAACCATCGGCAACCTGGAACGCCGCCTGAGCTTCTCGCTGCCGGAAGACCGTCTGCAGAGCCACATCAACGGCCGCCTGGGCGAAATCGCCCGTACCACCCGCATCAAGGGCTTCCGCCCGGGCAAGGTGCCGGCCAAGGTGATCGAGCAGCGCTTCGGCGCGCAGGTCCGTGGCGAGGCGCTGGACGGCCTGCTGCGCGAAACCTTCGATGCTGCCGTGCGCGAGCACGACCTGCGCATCGTCGGCAGCCCGCGCATCGACAAGGGCGAAGAGGGTGAATTCTCCTTCGTCGCCACCGTGGAAGTGGTGCCGGACTTCGGCGACATCGACGTCAGCAAGCTGACCGTGGTGCGCCACACCGCTGAAATCAGCGACGCCGACATCGACCAGATGATCGAGAACCTGCAGAACCAGCGTCGTACCTGGGCCCCGGTCACCCGTGGCGCGCAGGACGGCGACCTGGTCGCGCTGGAAACCTGGTCGCAGGCCGGCGAAGAGCGCCTGCCGGCTGAAGGTACCGAGAAGGGTTCGATCGTGCTCGGCCAGGGCATGATGTTCGAAACCATCGAAAAGGGCCTGGTCGGCCTGGCCAAGGGTGAAGAGAAGACCCTGGACGTCGAGTTCCCGGCTGACTGGCGCGTGCCGGTGCTGGCGGGCAAGACGGTGCAGGTCACCGTCAAGGTCGTCGAGCTGTCCGAGCCGGTCGTGCCGGCCGTCGATGAAGCCTTCATCAAGAGCTTCGGCGTAAAGGGCGGCGACGTCGAGCAGTTCCGCAGCGACATCCGCGCCAACCTGGAGCGCGAGCTGAAGGGCGCCCTGATGAACCGCCTGCGCCGCGAAGTGGGCGAGCAGCTGATCGCCGCCTATTCGTCGGTGGAAATGCCGCCGCGCCTGGTCGAGAACGAAGCCCGCGCCATGCTGGGCCAGCAGGTCGAGCAGGCCCGCCGCAACGGCCAGAACGTCGGTGAGATCCCGGCCGATGCCCACGAAGGCTTCAAGGACGCCGCCGCCAAGCGCGTGCTGGTCGGCCTGGTGGTGGGCGAAGTGGCCCGCACCAACGACCTGCGCCTGGAACCCAAGCGCCTGAATGAAACGATGCGTCTGATCGCTTCGACCTACGAAGAGCCGGAACAGGTCATTGAGATGTACCGCAACGACCCCCAGCTGATGTCTGGTCTGCAGAACCGTGTGATGGAAGAGCAGGTGATCGACTGGATCGCCGAGCGCGCCCAGCACACCGAAGAAAAGCTGTCGTTCCAGGACGCGATCCGCCAGTAATACGGGGCGGATCTCCCCATACCCCGCGCCTGCCCTGGCGCGGGGGTGTTTCCCCCCAAGACAGGTACCTCACGAAATGGACAACCGGACCAAAGCCCTGAACATGGTTCCCATGGTGGTCGAGCAGACCAGCCGCGGCGAGCGTGCCTACGACATCTATTCGCGCCTGTTGAAGGAGCGCCTGATCTTCCTCGTGGGCCCGATCGACGATCACATGGCCAACGTGGTGGTGGCGCAGCTGCTGTTCCTGGAAGCGGAAAACCCGGAAAAGGACATCAGCATCTACATCAACTCGCCGGGTGGCGTGGTCACTGCCGGCATGGCGATCTACGAC
>DOKO01000280.1 GCA_003510825.1 Stenotrophomonas sp. | reverse complement strand
TTCAAGAGTCTCGCTATGGGCTTGATTTTGCAGGACAAGTCGCGCACTCTGACGGACCGCGACGTGGAAGCGGTGGTGGCCGAGGCGGTCACTGCGATCGAACGTGAACACCACGCACGGATCCGCGGCTGAGCGGGAAGCACTCAGGGGTAGCAGGCAATGGCATTGACCAAGGCGGAGATGGCGGAAAAGCTGTTCGACGAAGTCGGTCTGAACAAGCGGGAAGCCAAGGAATTCGTCGACGCGTTCTTCGATGTGCTGCGTGAAGCGTTGGAACAGGGACGTCAGGTGAAGCTGTCCGGCTTCGGTAATTTCGATCTGCGGCGCAAGAACCAGCGCCCGGGTCGCAACCCCAAGACCGGCGAGGAAATTCCGATTTCCGCCCGTACGGTGGTCACCTTCCGTCCGGGCCAGAAGCTCAAGGAGAGGGTGGAAGCTTATGCTGGATCCGGGCAGTAACCGCGAACTACCGCCGATCCCGGCCAAGCGCTACTTCACCATTGGTGAAGTAAGCGAGCTGTGCGACGTCAAGCCGCACGTGCTGCGCTACTGGGAAACCGAATTTCCCAGCCTTGAGCCGGCCAAGCGCCGTGGCAACCGTCGCTACTACCAGCGCCATGACGTGCTGATGGTGCGGCAGATCCGCAGCCTGCTGTACGAACAGGGTTACACCATCGGGGGCGCGCGCCTGCGCCTGGACGGTCCGGATGCGCGCGAGGAATCCGCGTTGAGCAACCAGATCATCAAGCAGGTGCGCATGGAGCTGGAAGAAGTGCTGCAATTGCTTCGCCGGTGATCCAAAACCCAGCGTAATCCGCTATACTTCACGGCCCGCCGCACTGGCGGGTACATCGCAGCATCAGTCGGGGCGTAGCGCAGCCTGGTAGCGCATCTGCCTGGGGGGCAGAGGGTCGTCGGTTCGAATCCGGCCGTCCCGACCACTAGCTGGGATTGAACAAGGGCTTGCACCATGCGGTGCAGGCCCTTTTTCGTTATGCAATCTGTAGCCATCCCGATCGAATGGCGAGGATGCCTGTGTTGATCAAGCTCCACGTCACGTCGTGGCCATTTCCCAAGGTGGTGCTGCAGTCTTCCAGCCAAACGCAGCTGGGCAAGAGGCTGTGGCCGCGGCCTTCGACTCGTTCCTGGCCCTCTGATACCCGCGTATAGTCCTGGCATGGTCTGCCGCTGGATGGATCACCTTGATGAATAGCCGGCGGTTGCCGCAGGGGATGCAATGGGGAAGCTTGTCACCGTCCAGTGGCTTCGAGGCCTAGCGGCCATCGGGGTAGTCTGGTTCCACGCGATGTTTCTGGTAGTAGACAACGGGCTTCATTCCTACCAGACCGAATACGGCCAGATCCGGTTCATTGGTGCGATCGGGGTAGACGTGTTCTTCGTGATAAGCGGATTCATCATCTCCGTTTCAGCTGCGCGGAATCCATCGATTGGTGATTTCCTGCGCAATCGTTTCCTGCGGATTTGGCCGCTCTATGCCGTGGCCACACTGGCTTATCTGATGATCAGGCCGGAGCGATACGATCTGCTTGGGCTGGGAATGTCGCTGGTGTTCCTACAGCCTCCGGGTGGGACCGACGTTTCCCCAGTGCTGCCGCCTGGATGGACGCTGCTGTTCGAAGCGGCGTTCTATGCTGTCGTTGTAGCTGCGCTGCTGTGGCGGTCGCAACGGCTGCTGCAGGAGCGCATCGCAATTCTGCTCGCGGCATTGGTGATGGTCGGATGTTCCTATGGGCTCGTGCGCCCTCTCAACATCGTCGGAAATCCCATCGTCATTGAGTTCCTGATGGGTGTTCTGATCGGGCGGACCTACTCGCTCGGGTATCGGATCCCAGGGTGGGCTGCGACGAGTCTGTTTGCCGTCGGGGCTTTTCTGATCCTGCGCGATGCGATGCACGGCACGTCCAGCACTTGGATGGCCGAAACCACCCTTGATGGCAGCTTGAGCTGGCCCCGGGTTGGAACGTGGGGGCTGTTCTCGGCAATGATCGTCGCGTCGGCGGCGCTGCGGCAGCCTGTCGCTGAGGGGGTGGGCAGGGTTCTCACCTTCCTCGGGGATGCCTCGTACTCGATCTACCTGTTCCACGTCCATGTTGTGGACTGGCTGTTCCCGAGGGTGTCCATGCTAGGCCCGCTCGATCCGGACCTGATCATCCTGATAGCCACGGCCGCGGCTGTCGCGACAGGCATCCTGGCCCACCTGATCCTGGAGCGCCCGCTGCTCAGGGTTGTCAGCATGTGGAAGAAGAGGCCGACACCGATCCAGGCATGACGATGCCCGTCGTAGTCTCTGAGACGGCTGGGAGTGAGCAGAAAGCCTGCGCAGCGATGCGTAGGCTTTTTTTTGTCGCGTTGTATCCTGCGCATCACTCGTACTACTGCGGCTGCTGAACCCGGTACTCACGAGAAAACATCATGGAAACTGCAAGAACCCGAGCCTGGCGTCGTGCCAGGGCACGCCTCCACGGCGGTGACCGCCCTGCACCGGTGCAGGTCTTCAAGCCCGAGAAGAACTGGAAACTGCTGTACACGCGCGGTGCCAAGCTGATCCGCGCGCGCCAGTTGGGGTTTGCCTATCCCATCCTCAGCACCACGCAGCTGCTGGAGCAGGGATGATCAACCTTCTGTTTGTCTGCAGCCGCAACCAGCTGCGCAGCCCGACCGCCGAAGCCATGTGGCGACGGCGGCCTGGCTTTGCTGCACGTTCGGCGGGTACCAGCCCGCATGCACGCCATCCCATCAGCCCGGCGGAGATCCGCTGGGCCGATGTCATCTTCGTCATGGAGCCCAAGCACCAGCATCGTCTGCAGGCAGCCTTCCCGCGGTTGCTGGAACACACGCCGCTGCACTGCCTGGACGTTCCCGACGACTACCGTTGCATGGACCCGGCGCTGATGGCGCTGCTGGAGTTGCGGGTCGCGCCTTACCTGCCGGTTGCCACCTGATACCGGGCGTTCAGGCCCGCGGCCCATACGGCGCGGTACTTCCCTTATCATCGGCGCACATCCGATCGCATCGGCATTCTTCCCGCACCCGCTACCGGCTGTTGCGGCGGGCGTGCTGGACGATGCGCGGACCACGACGACCACAGGGGGTTGCGTTGATCAGCAGTATCGTCATTCATCGCTCGGCTGGCGCAGGCACGGCCGGCGTCCATGTCCTGGACACCACGTTCAAGGACAAGCGTGTCTTTGTGTCCTGGGGCCTGCGCGGCGAGGACCTCAGCCGTGAGGCCGAACCGGCCGAAACCGTTGCCGCGCGTCAGGCGCTGCAGCGCGAATCGCGGCAGGTCGAAGGGCCTCGCAGCACCGAAGTCTTCATTGCCAACCAGGCGGCCACGGCCATCAGCGTGTACCGCATGCTGAGCGAAGCGCGCAGCGGTGACGCCGTGTTCTTCCTGTGCGATTCGCCGGCGGTGGTCGAGTGGTTGGTGACCGCGCTGGAGATACGCGAAGGCTGAAAGACGGGGTCAGATCCCTTCGCCCAGCGAAGGGCTCCGACCCCTGGCCAGCGCTGCATCCACGGCGGCGCGCGCGTGCAGGGTGGTGGTGTCGAACAGCGGCACCGGGCTGTCCTGCGCGCGGACCAGCAGCATGATCTCGGTGCAGCCCAGGATGATCGCTTCGGCGCCACGCGCGACCAGGCGCTGGATCACTTCCACATACACCTGTCGCGAGGCCTCTCTGACCACGCCGGCAATCAGCTCGCGGTAGATGATGTCGTGCACGTCGCGACGATCGTCGGCATCCGGCACCAGCACCTCCAGCCCGAAGCGCTCGCTCAGCCGGCCGCGGTAGAAGTCCTCTTCCATGGTGAACGCCGTGCCGAGCAGACCGACCGTGCGCACGCCCGTGCGCAGGATGGCCTCGGCGGTGGGATCTGCGATGTGCAGCAGCGGCAGTGGGCAGGCGGCTTCCAGCTGTGGCGCCAGCTTGTGCATGGTGTTGGTGCAGACCACCAGCAGCTCGGCGCCACCCGCCTGCAGCCGCCGGGCGGCATCGATCATCTCCGCGCCCAGCGCGTCCCAGTCGCCATCGTGCTGCAGCTGCTTGATGCGGGCGAAATCCACCGACCACAGCAGCAGCTGCGCCGAGTGCGCACCGCCCAGCCGCTGGCGGACATCCTCGTTGATGAGGCGGTAGTACTGCGCTGAGCTTTCCCAGCTCATGCCGCCGATCAGTCCCAGGGTCTTCATGCGTGTCTCCGTGCTGGAAGCCGCATTGCAGCACAGACCGGCCCCCGCATGCTGGCCGCCTTCTGTAACCGTCGATCGCGGCCCGGGCTGTACGTACCGCCGCGCGGCGCTACGCCGTAAGCTGGCGGGCTTCCCGCGTCGAGAACAGCAATGGCCCTGCAAACCTGGTGGTGGTTCCTCGCCACGGTCTTCGTGCTGTGTGGCACGCCGGGCCCGAACATGCTGCATATCCTTGGCCGCAGCGTCGGCCTGGGTTTCCGCCGCAGCGTGCCGGCCATGGCCGGCTGCCTGCTGGCCATGCTGCTGGTGCTCGCCGCCTCCGCCGCCGGACTGAGCGCGCTGCTGCGTTCCTCGCCGATGCTGTTCGAGGTGCTGCGCTATCTCGGCGTGGCCTACCTGGCCTGGCTGGGCATCAAGGCGTGGCGCGACAGTTGTCGGCCGGCCCCGGCGGCCAGCGCAGGCGAGCTGCCGCTGGAGCCGGTCCACGGTGCAGGGGCGGTCTTCCGCGGCGGCCTGCTGGTGGGCCTGAGCAACCCGAAGCTGCTGTTGTTCGCCGCTGCGTTCCTGCCGCAGTTCGTCGATCCCACGCGAGCGCAGGGCCTGCAGTACACCGTGCTGGTGGCCACCTTCGCCAGCTGCGAACTGTTCTGGTACGTGATGTATGCCGCCGGCGGCCACAGCCTGCGTCGCTGGCTCGCCAAACCCTTCGCGCAGCGCTGGTTCGAGCGCCTGGTGGGCAGCGTGTTCCTGGCCTTCGCAGTCGCGCTGCTGCGTTTCCGTCCGCGCTGAATGTTCACGCCGCGCGCGCGGCGCGCTCACGGGGCGGGCATCGGAAGCTGCTTAACCTGTTCATACCGTCAGCATTCCCCAGGGGAAAGGATCGATATGATCAAGTGGGCCATCATCTTCGCCGTCATCGGCCTCATCGCCGGTGTGCTCGGCTTCGGCGGCATCGCCGGTGCCGCAGTCGGCATCGCCAAGTTCCTGTTCTGGGCCGGCATCATCATCGCGGTGATCCTGTTCCTGATCGGGATGAGCATCGCCAAGAAGGTCGCCTCCTGACCCAGCGCCGAAGGCAACCTCAAGCAGCGCGCTCAGTGCGCGCTGCTTTTCGAGAACAGATTGATCACCAGCACGCCCGCGCAGATCAGGCCGATGCCGATCAGTGCCGGCGTGTCCAGGCGCTGCTTGAACACCAGCAGGCCGATGACCGAGATCAGCACGATGCCCACCCCTGACCAGATCGCATAGACGATGCCGGTGGGGATGGATTTCATGGTGAGCGCCAGCAGGTAGAAGCACACGCCGTAGCAGGCCAGCGCGCCCAGCGTGGGAGCGAGGCGGCTCATGCCCTCGGAGGCTTTCAGCAGCGAGGTGGCGATCACCTCCAGCGCGATCGCGGCGGCCAGGCAGGCATAGGGATTCATCAAGGTCTCCAGGTCAGCCGGGCGTGCACAGTTTCATCGCCTCGGCCGCCATGGCCAACGCATTGCGGCGCTCTTCCTCGTCCAGCGGCCGACCATAGGCCGTCGCCCAGTAGCCATCGGCGGCACAGCGCGCCGTGTACAGGCGCGGATCGCTGGCCTCGCCTGGGAACTCCGCCAGCATGCCGCGCATCCATTCGCGCCAGTGCGCCAGCATCGCCGGTTCCAGCAGGTTGGCCATCGTCAGGCCGATGTCGTCATCCTGGGTCTGCTGCAGCAGGTGGTCGAAGGTGACCTCGACGTAGGCGCGGGTAAAGCAGCCGTGGCTGGCGGGTGCCCGCTGCATGTGCGCGCGCAGATCCTGCTCGAAATCATCGAGCATCGCGCCCAGCGTTGCATCCAGCAGCGCCTGCTTGCTGCTGAAGTGGTGGAACAGGGCGCCCTTGCTGACCCCGGCGGCGTCAGCGACGTCCTGCACCGTCAGCGCGGCCAGCCCTTCCTGCCGGATCACGCGGGCAGTGGCGTCCAGCAGGGCCTGGCGCACGAGATCGGGCGCCTTGCGGCGCGTGAGGGCGGGGGATGCGGACATGGGAGAAGGAAACCGACTGGACGGTATGATTGTAGCCCAGCGCTGCCCGGCTCAGTCCAGGTAGACCGACAGCCCGGTGGCGAACTGCAGATCCGGGCTCTCATCGTCCAGGCCCACATCGAATGAAACATCGAGCTGGACGCTGGGCCGCACCCGCCAGCTCAGTCCCGCGCCGGCAATGGACTGGTCGGGGCCATCGCTGGCGTCGAAGAAACCAGCTTCCAGGTAGGTGGACACCGTCGGCGTGGCCTGCAGCGAAATGCTGGGCGCCCAGGTGGTGGTGCGTTGGCCGGCACCGCGCTGCTGCTGCGCAAACAGCGCAAGCTGCCATTGATCGTTGAGTGACTGTTCGACGCTGACCGCCAGCGCGTACTGGCGACCGTCGCTGAAGGCGGCGTCGCCGCGCGCTACCACGGCCGAGGCCAGTACTGCCCACGCGGTGCGGTCATTGCTGCCCGGGCCGGCCCATTTCAGGCCCGCGCTGCTGTCGCCGGCCCCGCGCAGGCGGCTCTCTGAGCCATCCGGCGCGCGCAGGCGCTGGCGGTTCCAAGGGGTGCCCGAGAGCTGCAGTTCCAGGCCGGGCGCCAGTCCGGTGCGCAGCAGGACATCGCCTGACCACGTCGTGCTGCGGACACGCTCGGCGCCGGATTCGCGCAGGTAAGCAGGCAGCCCGAACTCGAGCGCGGCGGCCCCGCGAGGCACCGTGTCGGTGCCAGCGCCAAGGCCGGGCCGGTCAAAGTCGGGAGGACTGGAGGGTGGCTCCGCCCGTGCGGACAGGCAGGCCACGGAAAGGCCGAACAGAACGATGCACTGGCGCATGCTGGCCGACGAGCCCGGGAGGTGTTGCCGAGCATGCGCGGCCGGCGCGTCGGGGCGCCGTGAACGCCGGGCTCAGCCGTCGATGCGGGCGAAACGCGGCTGCGGGCCGTGCTCGCCCGGTACCTGTTCGACGAACATGGCGTACGGGCGCACCCACAGGCCGCCTTCGCCGTACAGGGCGCGGTACAGCACCTGCGGCTGCAGGGTCTCGCTGCTGCGCACGATATCGATTACTTCATACAGACCGCCCTTGAAATGGCGGTAACGGCCCGGCTCGAGGCGGGGCAGGGGGCTGAGGTCGGACATGCGGGAAGTTTACTTCCGCGCGGGCGTGGGCGGCAGCGCACACCACGTGTCGATGGCCTCGGCGGTGTTCGCCAGGCCCTGTGCCTGGGCCAGCTCCCACGGCCGCTCGCAGCGTCCGCTGCGCTGGCACCACTGGTAGCCGGCCGAACCGATGCAGCCGTGTGCGTCGCGATCACCGCCGACAACGGGCGCGGCGGTGGTGGGATCGCTGGCAGGCGTCGGCGCGGGCACGGGTCCGGGCTGGGCGCAGCCGCCCATGGCCAGCATCAGCAGCACCGGCAGGAAAGCGGTCTTCATCGGCGTGGCCTCGGGTGCGGGGGCCTCAGTGTCGGCCGCCTCCGCCCGGGCGACAAGCGCTCAGCTGATGCTGGCGCGCACCAGTTCCTCGAACAGGACCAGATAGCTGGCCACGAAGTAGAACTTCAGCAAGGTCGAACGCTGCATCGGAAGCGAGGTGCGCATGTGGAAGGGGCCCCTGTTGGTGACGGTAGTGTGAAGCGCTGCTGACTTCGTGACAAGAGTCACGAAAAACTTTCACTAAACGGACTCAGGGATGTGATGGGCGTGGTGTTCTGACGTTCTGCTTGGGAATTTTCGTACTAATCCGATAGGCACTCCCTGACGGGCTCCCTAGTGTGGGCGGCAACCGCAGACGGCCCGATGCCGCTGCCCCCTCCCTCCAAGGAGTCCACCATGGTCATTACCGTCAAATGCAGTGCCGCGCGCTGGTCTGTCCTGGACCCGGCGACCGCGGTCTCCGAACCCTTCGCCAGCGGCGCCGCCGCCTTCGATGCCGCCCTGCGGCGCGCCAGCGACCACCACCGCCGCACCGGCCAGGACAGCACGGTGCGCGTGGAGGCCCTGGGCAACACCGTCGACGCGGTGCATTTCAGCCACTGAAGCGCCGGCGCACGAAGGTCAGGCGGCTTCGGCCTCCGCCAGGGCCCGGTCGACGAAGCGGCACAGCCAGGTCGCACTGATGTTCTTGCCGTAGACGTGGCCGATCTGCCTGGGAAACGCCTTGTCGCGCAACAGCTGCTGCGGTTGGCGGGCAAGCACCAGGATGTGCAGGTCCCGACGGAGGCAACAGATGCGGCGCAACAAAGGTGTGCCGTCGGTCTGGCCTACCGTCGGCATGCAGGGGTCGATCACCAGCACGCGGCAACGAGGATCGGCAACCCGCATCAGTACTTCGGAAGGCGAGCGGGCTTCGTGGATTGTTTCCGTGGGCAGGTGTGGGCGGATCTGCTGACTCAGCTCGCGACGTATCCAGGGATTGGCATCGGCGATGACCAAGGTGGCCGAGAGCGACCTGCGTTCATTGCTTCCGTCTGCCATCAGTAATACCTGGAGCGTTGTTGCAGGGATACAGCGGTGGGAATGACCATGCCGGACCTGTCCGGATCACAAGCGTCGGCACATTTCGGGCAGCAGGTCATTGTCCATGATGGTGCTCGTGCATCTCCACGCGCGCGTACTGGTATCGCGATCGAGGGTCAGGGATGCCGACATCCCCAGGTATCGATCACGTTTTATACTGCAGTGGATACTCAGGCTCCGACCAGTGCGACTGATCTGGAAGCGCTCGCAGTGCTCGCCGACCGGTGGCAGGCCGAGTTGCTCAGGCGATGGGAGACTTAGGTCTCCAAATCCTTCGGCGATGACCAGTTCCACGCCGGACTTTCCGCTTGCGAGCTCGGACAGCGCGGCACTGATCTTGGCTTTTGCGGAAAATCGCTGGTACTGAGGCAGGGCGATCATCCCGAGAATACTGATGATCGCTACCACCACCATCAGTTCGATAAGAGAAAACCCGCGGCTTCGGATTGAGTTGGTGGGCGGGAACGACGCTGGCGGTACGGAGATATGCATGTAGCTCTCCCAGCTGGTGAGATTGCAGTTCAATGGGAGGACTCCGTCATGAAGTCCCCCGGTGATTTCTTGTCGGCTGTCAGCTACGGCAAGGCTCGGGCAGCAGGTTCTGGTCATGGATGTTGCTCTCGCAGTTCCAGACGCCATCCGCGCTGCGGACGAGGCTGATCGTTTGGTTGCCTGTGCCGTAGCTCGGATCATTCTTGAGCTTGCAGACCAGGCTGCTGGTGCCGCCCATGCCATCCAGCGATGCATCGAAGGACTCGCATCGCGACCCTGCCATTGGCAATCCCAGTGCCTGCGGGCTGACGCTGCTGATATCAGTGCCTTCGGCGAGCAGGGCTTCAACACCGACCTTGCCGGGCGTCACTTCGGCCAATGCTGCAGCCAGCTTGGCCTTGGCCGAGAACGACTGGTATTGCGGCAGCGCGATCATCGCCAGGATGCCGATAATCGCCACCACCACCATCAGTTCGATGAGCGAGAAACCCTTCTGTCGGGAAAGGCGAGTGGGCGTGCGGCGTGCAAGCGTGTCAGGGGTCTGCATGATGATCCTCCATGGCGGGATTTATTGAATGGGGCGCTGTGGAATGGATATTCCAGAGCGTGGCCATAGATAATCACCAGGACATTCGGATCGATATTCAAGGATTGGTAAAAGTGTCGCGGCACCGGTGCATTTACGATTAATTGAATGCGACGGCACTGCACGCCGCGGGCAACAGCTGGGGATCGGCAACATCGCCTTCGCAATGCCAGGCACCCTGCGGGCTGCGACGAAGTATCAGCGTGCCGTGCACGCGTGCGTCCTCGTGCAGCTCGCAGCTCAGGCGGGCGTGCCCCGTGTCCGGGAGGTGCAGCCTGAGATGCGCGCAGAACGCGGCGCTGGCAGGCAACCCGAGATGCCGGTCGCTGGGTTCCAGTTCGCCGTCGGCGTAGCTGGTTTCGATGGCCTGGATCACAGTGCCAAGCGTGGTCACGGTGGCGTGCAGTCGTGCTCGTTGGCTGTCGCTGTGTGTCACGGGCATCAGCAGGATCACGGCATAGAGCGTGATCAGTGCCGCAGCAACGGCGAAGGCCACCCAGGGCCGTGCCCGGGGTGGCTGCATGTCGTCTGCGGGTGGTGTGGAAGCGTGCCGCATGGCGCTGGCTCCAGTGCAGTAGGTGCTGCAGGACGACGTCCACGGGCCGGGGCCGCTCTCCCCAGCGGCCCCGGCATTCCCTTCCCCTTCCTATCGTTTGCCGGTCGTGCTTTACAGCGCCAGCGAGCTTTCCACGTCCAGCACCATGCGGCGGGCGAGGGCCAGGTTGGCCTTCTGCCGGTCCAGCACGACGTAGAAGAACAGCCCCTTCTTGGCCGATACCGGGCGCAGCACGTGATAGGCGCGGCCCAGGGTGATCAGGACGTCCTCGATGCTGTCGTTGAGGTTCAGCGCCTCGGCCGTCTTCATCTTGGCGCGCAGCACTTCGGTGTTGCCGGCGGCCGCCAGTTCCATGTCAACGCCGGAGCCGGCTTCGCCAAGCAGCATTCCGCTTTCATAGTCGACCAGTGCGACGGCTTGCGCGCCGTTGATCTGCATGAGCGTGTCGAGGCATTTGTTGATCGCGGTATTCATTTCAGTGGTCCGTTGCGGGTGTTTGGAGGAAAACAGTCGTCTGAGCAGAGAGAGGGACATTCATCGGGTCGTGTTGTCGGCCAGCGTGCGCACGCACTGCTTGGCGTGCCACAGGGCATTGCCGATGACGCAGCTGTGGTCGCACGCGGTCATCAGCAGCCGCGGCTGCGTTCCGGGAATGGCCAGCATCAGCACCTTGCCGTCGGCGGCATCGAGGATCAGCGTGTCCAGCTCGCCAAAGCGCAGTTCGCGGCCGAGTGCGCTGGCCAGGCCCAGCATCGAGCTGGTCATCGCGGCCAGGCGGTCGGCGACGTTGCCCTTGGGGCCGGCCTGCGCGAGCGCGAAGCCGTCGGCGCTGGCAACGACGATGGCCTGTACGCCGGACACGTCCCGTGCCAGCGCATTCAATGCCGCAGCGGCGTGGAGGGCCTCATTCATCGGCGGTCGCCAGGGCGTTGCATTCGATCTGGCTCATCAGCAGATCCATGGCGGTGATGGCCTGCTTCATGTCGCGCGGGTCCAGCGGCAATGCGGGCAGGTGCGGCGCGTGCTCGCCCAGCCACGCCTGCCAGTGCGGCAGGACCGGGTCATCGGTGCGGCCGCACTTGGTGATGCCGATGACCACCGGCAGGGTGGGCGCGTGTTCGGCAATCGCCTGCAGATGCTGGCCGGCGAGGGTGGCGTTGACGCACTTGCTGCCATCGACCAGCACGATCGCGCCTTCGGCACCGGCCAGCAGGATCGGCCAGATGTATGAGAAGCGTTCCTGGCCGGGCGAGCCGTACAGGCGCAGGCGGTCGCCGCCGGGCAGGTCGATGTCGCCGTAATCCATCGCCACGGTGGTGTACTCCTTGCCCACGCTGGGGTCGGTGTTGCGCGCTTCGGTCACCACGGCCCGGCCCTGGGTGAGGGTCTGCACGAGGGTGGATTTGCCGGCACCGAGCGGGCCCATTACTACGATCTTGTGCTCACGCACGGTCATGCACTCCAGCGGATACGAAGTTGGCGCCACAGGTTGACGAGGCCGTCGGTGGGCGAGGGGCGGACCGGTGCGTCCTCGCCCATGACCGGAAAGGCATAGGCGGTGAGGAAGGCGGCGTTGAAGAACGACTGCACCGCGCGCTGGGGCATGTCGAGAATCTCGCAACACGCCTGCACCGAGGCGCCCTGTTTGATCAGCAGCGCACAGAGACGGAAGTGATCGGGGCGGTGCGCCAGGATGCGGAAATCCGGCCAGCGGCGCAGGCGCAGCTTCGCGTCCATCTGCAGCGGTGGCATCAGCCGGTCGAGCCGCGTTGCGGCCAGGCCGATGTTCCACAACGTCGGGCGCAGCGGCAGGTTGCTGGACACGATCGCGCGCTGCACGAACAGCTCCTGTGGCACCGGGGCCAGGCTCAGCGCCGGGTACTCCTCGGTGAGCAGTTTCTGCAGCAGGGTCAGCGCGATCGGCGCGGGTGCCGTGGTCATCATGCGGTCGTTCTTCGCATCCAGCCAGCACACCGTCGCATCGTCATGGATGACTGCGGCATAGGCGGACCGGCGCGGCATCGCGGTGTCGCCGGCGAGGTGGATGCGCAGCTGCTGCACGAAGGGCAGGGCCGCCGACGGCAGTGTCGCCGGCGCCATCGGTGGCGGCGCGAACAGCGCGCTGGGATCCTCGAAAGATGAGCGACGGAATCGGACCATGGGGCTCGGCGCAGTGAATGATCGGGGAGCGCCATGTAATCGTCTTTCCGGATTCCAGACCATGAAACTATTGGGAAAGTTGCGCTTTGTTTTCGATTTCCTGTGGTTTATGCAATTAATTGAAAGTCCGGTGAATGGCTGCGTTCTGAGGATTATTGAAAAGGCGCGATGTTAAGTTGACGGCGCGTGTTTGGATTATTAGCGTCCTCGCTGCGCACTGCGGCGTGGCTACCCAGGGATAATCATCATGCTCACTCGAATTGCCATTGCAGACGATCATCCGATCGTGCTGCTGGGTACCCGCGTGGTGGTCGAGGCAGGCGGCCGGCACCGCGTCGTGGCGGAGGCGCACAGCGCCGAACAGCTGCTCTCCTGCCTGGCCAGCGAGCCGGTGGACCTGGTGGTGACGGATTTCTCCATGCCTGGCGGCAGCCGCTCCGATGGCCATGCGATGTTGCAGGCGCTGTGTCGCAATCACCCTGATGTGCCGGTGATTCTCGTCACCATGATCACCAACGCGACCTCGCTGCACATGGCGCTGCGTTCGGGCGTGCGCGGGCTGGTCCACAAGGGCAGTGGCGTGGACAACGTGCGCGAAGCGGTGGACGTGGTGCTGGCGGGGCGTCTCTACCTGGACCCCGTGCTGGCGCCCTGCCTGCAGGAGGCCGGACGCGAGCGGTCGCTGTCGGTGCTGTCGCCGAAGGAGCTGGAGGTCCTGCGCCTGTATGTGTCCGGGCCATCGATCACCGAGATCGCCGCGCAGTTGCGGCGGACGGTCAGCACCATCAGCCGGCAGCGTCTTTCGGCCATGCGCAAGCTCGGCATCAGCAACGACGCAGAACTGTTTGCCTATGCGTTCGAGGAGAAGCTCGGCACGCCGCATGGCAGCGTTGCCCTCGGCCATTGATCGCGGGTGCTGGCGCAGGTCCGGTCAGGCCCGGTTGGGTTGCTTGAACGGATTGGGAACCGCGCCACTTGCCCCCTCTGTGCGTCGCGCGCGGAATCCCGGATGCTTGCGCCATCGCATTCATCGGGAGAAATGGCAATGGGCAAAGGATCGGGCAGGGGACTGGGGTGGGGTGGCTTGGCGTGCCTGGTGCTGCCGATGCTGGCGGCTGCCGGTGCCGTGCAGGCGCAGGGCTACGGCCATGACGACCGCTACGACAACCGTGGCAGCGGCATCGTGCGCTGCGAGTCGGTCAAGAACCGCAGCAACGAATGCCGCCTGGACGGGCGCGCGCGCCTGATCCGCCAGTTGTCCGGCTCGCCCTGCGTGGAGGGCCGCACCTGGGGCCAGTCGCGCGGTGGTGTGTGGGTGACCCAGGGCTGCCGCGCCGAGTTCGTGGGTGAATCCCGCGGCGGTGGCTGGGGTCATGGCGGCGGTTGGGGCGGCAACGGTGGCCAGGTGATCGCCTGCCATTCCAACGACCGCCGGCAGAAGTACTGCGACGCGCGCATCCGCCGCGACGTGCGCCTGGTCAAGCAGGATTCGCGCAGCCCCTGCGTGGAAGGCCGCACCTGGGGATGGGACCGCCGGGGGGTGTGGGTCAGCGATGGCTGCCGGGCCCAGTTCCAGATCAACTGATCGGACGACGTTGGCGTTTTCGTCATTCAGATTCAGATTAATCTGATGGTGATCACAGTTCATTCCTCGTATCGTCGGCACCCGGGGGCAGTGCGCCTCCCGGTGTGCCCACCGTCATCGATACGCTGTTCAAGGAGTGAGCAACGCATGTTGATCCGTCTGCAATGTGAGCAGCGCCAGTGGCGCGTGCTGCACCCGGACAAGCCGGAACCGATCGAGTTCCGCGACGGTGTCCGCGCCTTCGATTTCGCCGAAACCCTCGCGCGCCTGCATTTCACTGACACCGGCCAGCGTGCCGCGGTGCGCGTGGAAGCCAGTGGCGCGTTTGTCGAGGCGATCAGCTACGGCTGAGCGTCTACGTCGGGGTCGGATCCCTTTCCGCAGGAAAGGGCTCTGAC
>DOKO01000276.1 GCA_003510825.1 Stenotrophomonas sp. | reverse complement strand
GTGCCGACCGTTGGTCGGCGCGGATGCTCATCCACGCATGGCGTGGATCTACTGGCCGCAATGCGCTCTGGTAGATGCCGACCTTGGTCGGCAGGATGCTGGCACGCGCGTCCAGTTGCCCGCTCTCAGCGGCGCTGTGCGAGCTCTGCGAGCACATCCAGTGCCTGGCGCTTTACCAGGCTGCCCAGGCGCCAGCCTTGCCCTGATACCGGCTCCGTCGAGGTGTAAACCTCTCCTTTGCCCAGTGGCCCGAGTAGCTCACGGGCTCGCCAGCACATGGGTTCCCCATCCTCGCCCAGGACATCCAGTTCGAAATCATCCAATGTCAGCAGGAAGTCGTGCAGGCGCCTGTTGCGCTCGATGCTGCTTGCCGTGCGCGTTAGCACTGCAGGTGCGCACAGGTAACCTTCGTGGGGTTCCAGTGTGAGTTCGACGCCAGTCCGCTCGCCGCAGATCAGCAACTGGCCGAATGTCGAGATCGCATAGACATGGAAATCATCTTTACCCCATATGGGCGCGCCTGCCAGAAGGGAGGCGAGCACTGCGTCGTACCGCGCAGGGTCGACCAAGGCCAGTCGGTCATCGTGATAGCGCGCGAGACCGTCGCGCTGCCACAGCGCCAGCAATGCGTCGGGACACCTGCCTTTCCAGAGGGGCAGCATGGTGTCGGCAACCGGCGAACCTGGAGTGCTGGCCCGGAGTTGATCAAGAAGGCTCGTCACGAACGAGGCGGAAGTATCGGTATCCGTGACTGCCGAGAAGGTGTCCGGGTGATCCCAGGCCTCCGGACCTTTCGACAGCAGGTCGACGAATGTGAGCATGCCCTCGGCCTGTGCAAGCTCCAGGTTCGATCCCTGGGTTGGAATGGCGCTGGCCTTGCTTCCGGCGACAAGCAGCAACGCGCCCGTTGGAAGCTCATGCCACGGTGCCTCAAGCACAAGATAACGTCGCGGCGCCGGTTCGGCATCATCGTCAAGAATGATGACTGGCGGGCCTTCATGCACGCAACCGGCGGACATTTCAACCGCTGCATCAATAACGCCTGCGTCAGGGTCGTACGCATCGACCGGAGCAGAGTAGAGCTGCTGAAACTCCCCAAATGCCTGCAGCGCCTGCTGAAGCGCCGCGAGAGAATCTGGATCCAAGGTCAAGGGGTCGGTGGTTACCGGAAGCTGCAAAGCGACCGAAAGGCAGAGGGCGGTGCTGCTCATCGGGCTGGGTTGGTCTGAGACGGAATCGGTCCTTCACGGTGAAGGGCCGATCATTCTCGGTCAATGCAAACAGTCCGAAAATCGTGATTCTCCCGCGGTCATCCACGCGTGGCGTGGATCTACTGACGGACATGGCGCTGGTGGGTGCCGACCGTTGGTCGGCGCGGATGCTCATCCACGAATGGCGTGGATCTAC
This sequence comes from Stenotrophomonas sp., assembly GCA_003510825.1. Taxonomy (GTDB): domain Bacteria; phylum Pseudomonadota; class Gammaproteobacteria; order Xanthomonadales; family Xanthomonadaceae; genus Stenotrophomonas. The sequence continues at coordinate 13,385 of DOKO01000276.1, read as the reverse complement.
TGGCCAACGAACCGCCGTGGGAATTCCGACCGCAGCCGTGCCCGTATTGCCTCAACCACGTTGGCATAGCGCCGTCGCTGGATGCGGTAGCCCATGTAGAAAATCAGCGGGCACACCAGCATTGGCCATGCCATCGGGCGCGCCAGCATGATCGGTACCACCAGCACGGTCAGGAGCAGCGCGAACCAGCTGCATCGACCGGTCACGCGCACCTCGCGCCGCCGCGTGTCGACTACGATCAGGCCGCGCATCAAGCCGAAATACCGCCCCTGGAAGGACGGCTCGAAGCTCTCACGGAATGCCACGCTGCCGTCGGGCAGGGCATGGAATGCCAGGCGCAGCCATTTTTCGATGGGAAGATCGTGGTCCAGTCCGGCCAGCGACACCTGGCTGAGTTCAACCGGCGAAGCCGCGACACGCTGGTTGAACAGAACGATGCCGGTGCGAAAGAAAAACGGCGCCCAGGACAACAGCAGCAGGACTTCGATCAGCAACAAAGCGATCAGGGCGATGGCCATCGGTCTTCCATGAACGGGACCGGCGCATCATGCCATGGCAGCCTGGCCACAGTGGGCATTCTCATCGGTATTCAGCCGTTAGCACGGCCTGCCCTTCCACCACACCGCTTCGGAACGCACCTGCCTCGCGGTAGTAGCGTGCGGACAGCGCGATGTCCTGGTTGCCATTCTGGCTCTGGGCGATGGACCAGGCCTGGTCCAGGACCACCGGGTTGCCCGCCCGCAGCAGCTGCACGCGCACGCCCGTTGCCGTGGCATTGCTGGTGGGCGTCAAGCGGCTGCCGGTGTTGCCAGGTGCATTGGCGTCGGTCAGTTTCATCGTCACCGGGAACTCGCCGTTGCAGTTCATCACCACGTTGAAAGCACGTTCGCCGGCTGTACGGTCCGCAGCGGCCAGGTCAGAGACAGATACATCCTGAAGGGACACCGTCGTCGCGTTGATGCTGCAGGTCTTGGTACGCAGGTTTGCAGTGAACCGGTAGGTATCTGTTTTGACCAGATGGGGATACAGCGGCGCTGCGTGGGTGACCGTGCCAAGCGAAAGATCAGGCACGGCGCGCATTTCGCCGCCCCGCGAGACCGCAGCGATGGATACAAACGACCACCGGGTGTTCCCCGTGATGTTCAGGCCGCCGATGGAGGAGCCCGTGCGTATGTCAAACGGTTGCACGCGGCTTGGCTGTCCCCCGCTGCCGGAAGCAGCTGTATGCCTGAAGATGAGCAGCGGGGACTGGGGTTGGCCGCGCAGCCCGAAGGCGGGGTAGGAAACGCCATCCACGCTGACCGAACGCACGAACTCCAGACCGGGCATGCTGGCGCGCGCTTCAACGGGTATGACCCCGCTGGGGCAGCCCCAAAGAAAGCTTACGTTGCCTACATTCCGCCAGTTGGATATCAGGTGCCCTGCGGTGGGGTCGTCCCAGGCATCCACAGTGAGATTGGCCGACTCCCCCGGATAGGTGGTGGTGCAGGCATGTGCTGCCACAGGTACCAAGGGAACCAGGGCCAGCACGCCAACCTGCGCCCATCGGGGCGGACGCCGCCAGGGTGACAACGGGATGAACTGCTTCATTCTTGATCTCCGTTCTACCGGTAGTCCGCCGTTACCGTGATCTCCGTGCTGACATCGCCTGCCTTGAGCAGCGTGCCGGCCTTGCGGGAATAGCCCGCCCGCAGGTCCAGCTTGCCGGTGGCCCCGCCATTGAGCTGGACAGTCTTCTTGTCGCCCTTCTTCAGGAACACGTTGCCGGTGGTGCCGTCCAGCAGTGCTACCGCAACGCCGGTAGCGCCGCCGGTGGCCTGGTTCTGCCAGTGACCATCCTGTGCGGCGTCGGCGGCGCCATCAAAGGTCAGATCAACGGCGTTGACGCCCACGCAGCCGGTGAAATTCAGTGCCGCTGCCTTCAGGCCATGCTGCCCGCCCGCGCTCAGATCGACCGCATCGACGTCATCCAGCGCTATCGGCACATCGGCCAGGGTGCAGGTGCCGGGCAGCACCTTGCCGGTGACGGTGATGGTGGCTGAATCGGCATGGGCCTGAGCAGCGGCGCCCAGCATCAGCAGGGACGCAATGAGAGAACGGGTTTTCATTGGGAAGATCCATTGGTTGAAGAAGAAACATGGTCGGCCAGCAGTTCAGGTGGAATCGCCACGCATCGTGCCTGCGCCCAGTACTGGCCGTGCGCATCCGGCACCTCGGGCATGGCGTAGTTCAGCCGGCAGGTCATGCCGGTTTCGGTCTGCACGTGCACGAAGCCTGCCGGCTCCAGCCCGCGCAGGGCGATCACGCCGCCCTGGCCCACCTGGCCCAGGTTGCGGCCATCTGCATGCAGGATCTGCGCGCCATAAGCCAGTGGCGCGCCGTCGGCATCGCTGGCATCGATCAGCCACAGGCGTTCACTGCGCGACTGGAAGCGGACCTTCACGATGCTGCCGGCGCTGGGTGCCACGCGCTGCGAGCTGGCCTGGACCTCTACATCCAGCGGCAAGTGCGCGGTCTCCAGGTTGACCTGGTTCCAGCGGTACGGGCTGGTGTAGGGCAGCACGGCGTAACCATTGCCAGCCACGGTGACGTTGCGGCCGCTGCCGACCAAGGCGCCCTGCGCGCCCTGCGCGTCGATCAGCGCGAAGCTGTCGCCCAACGCCGGGCCGAAGTTGATGCCGCCACGATGCAGCACGATGCTGCCGGTGGCGCCTGCGTTGAAGTTGCTGCTGCCGTTGGCATGGCCGTAGCCCGCGCTGAGATCGGCGCGGCTGCCCTGGTAGCTGGCATAGGTGTTGTAGCCACTGCCACCCAGGCCACGGTTGCCCGACAGGCTGTAGGACAGTGCGCGGTCCTCGCCAAGGTTGCCGTTGATACCCAGCTGCTGCTGGCTGCCCTGGCGACTGTCGTTGTATGTGGCAGTGGCGCGCGGCGCATTGGAAGTGCCGCCGATTGGCAGGCTCAGCATGAACGATAGACGCGTGTCAGGTGCACCGCTGACCATGCGGTAACGCGTGGCCGACACGGTGTAGTTCGCCCTGCGGTAGCTGCTGTGGAAGCCCAGCTGCAGATCGTTGTGCTTGCCGGCGCGGTTCCAGTACGTCACATGGCCACCCGCCAGGTACAGCTGGCCACGCGTGCCTACCTGTTGCGAGAAGTTCATCTGGAAGCGTTGACGGGTCTGCATGACGAAGGCGTTGCCCGCCCGCAGCCGGTCAGACGACAGCTGCGAGACCTCGGTGAGGGTAAGGAACCCTTCGGTGCTGTAGCGGTATGCGGCCAAGCCCAGGTTGGTGCCGGTGCGCGCCACGCTGCGCTGGTAGTTGAGGCGATAGCTTCGGCCTGATTGCGCCGGCAGCCCGCGTACTTTGGCGCGGGCATGGGTGACATCCGCACCGATGGCCCCGAACGGTGTATTGAACGCCGCGCCTGCAAGGCCAGCCTTGTAGTGCTCGGCCGTCTGCACGCCGCCCAGCAGGGTCATGCGGTTGCTGACGCCACGCGCGTAGGTGCCTTCGGTGAATCGCAGCGCCTGCTGGTAAAGGCCGGCATTGCGAAGCTCACCGACAGTGATGCTGAAGCGCTGACTGCCTTCGCGCAGCGCCTGCGGCACGGCCGAGAAGGCGACGGTAAAGCGTTCCTCGCGACCGTCGGCCTCGGTGACGACCACCTCCAGATCGCCGCTGCCGGCGTTGGGGTATAGATCATCAATGGCGAACGGACCAGGCGCAACGGTGGTTTCATACAGCACCGCGCCGTTCTGGTAGATGGTTACGCGCGCATTGCTCTGCGCCACGCCGCGCACTACCGGGGCGTAGCCGCGCAGCGAATCCGGCAGCATGCGTTCATCTGTGGCCACGCGCACGCCCGTGAAACCGACGCTGTCGAACAGCTCGCCACCGGTGCTGTTCTGGCCCAGGGTGAATTGGCCGTTCCAGCGCGGTATATCCCGCTGAAGATAGCTGTTGAGCGTGTTGAAGTGAGTGCCCTGCGCGTTGTGGCTGATGGAACTGCGGTGACGCAGTCGCCATGCGCCCAGGTTCAGGCCACTGGTGATTCCGGCATGGCTGTTCTGCTGGCCTTGGCTGCGGTAGTGGTTGACGTTGTAGCCGAAGAACGCAGCGGTGATACCGTGGTCGCGCAGTTCTGGCGCAACGAAGCCGCGCGCCTGGCGCTGCAGCGCCACTTGCGGCAGCGATATATCCAGGCGCAGCTGACTGTCTTCATAGGTGACGTCTGCACCATCGATCACAGCTTCAAGATCGATGCACTGCGGGTTTCCGGCCGCCTGCACGGCTTCGCGCGCGGCGCTGCTTAACCCCAACGAAAGCAGGAGTTCGGCGGGTACGCAGGCCTTCGCCACATGCGGCGTATCTGATTCAACCAGCGTAATGTCATCGCGTCGCACGAACTCGCCGTTCAGATGGATATCGACGTTGTAGTGGCCGGGCTCCACCGGATTGCCCACACTGAAGCGCGCCAGGTCATCGCTGCCAAAGCCGGTGACAAAGCCCTCGCTGAATTCGACTTCGCCGCCGGTACGCGCGTGTGCCGCAGATGCGCATGCGAGCGTCAGTGTCCCCGCAATGGCGGCGGCAAGCATTGTGTGCCGCAGGCAGGCAAGTGCGTTGCTTGAGCAGGTTGGGGAAGACAGGAGCATGGCGTGGGCGCGGCCGCAGAGCAGCCCCGGTAGTGATGGGAGGCGTGCACCTTAGACGGCAGGCACCCTGTCAACCATCCAATAAGTTGCAGATTTTCGCTCGGCGAAATGCGCGTGGACTTTGCAACAAATTGCATGGATGGCATGGGGCCGTTGCCCGAAGATGCGCCGGTGCGAGAGTCCAGCGGGACGCATGACAACGCACCACTTCCTGGATCGCAAGCCGGCGCAGCCCTTGCGCTCGCACGCTCCGCTACTGTCGGCCCCATTGGCTTCGACAGCCCCCCGATTCCCCATCATCTGAAGAAAGTACATCCATGAACAACCTGAAGACGCCGATTGCTTTGGCCATTCTCCTGGCCGCCGCTCCGGTCGTGAATGCGGCTGACCTGACCATTTCCGGTGAGATTGTCGAGACCACCTGTACCGCCACCATCAACGGCGGCGCTGCCGTAGCCATGGGAAAGATGGATATGGAGGACCTCAAGCGCAGCGACCGTATTGGCCGCCGCGATCTGGATGTGGCAGTGGCATGCCCCGGTGCCACCGGTTCACACGATGTGGCAGTGAAGTTCAGTGGCTCGGCCACGGCTGATGGCGCCCTGGCGCTGACCGCTGCCAGTGCTGCCGAAGGTGTGGCGTACAAGATCTATGACAGCACCGATACGCAGCTGAAGGTCAACAACGCCCCGACCCAGTTTGTCAGGGTGACCGACACAGCACCGGCGACCCTGAGGCACAGCGTCTGGTACGCCAAGACCGGTGCCGCTGCCAGTGTGGTACCCGGCGAAGCCCACGCCACTGCGCAGATGGACATCGTCTACAAGTAAGCGCTGCCCGCCCCGCTGCGTGCGGCCGGGCGGGTCTTTCCGAGGAATTTCCCATGAATATTCGCGCATGCGCACTGGTGCTGGCGCTGGGTTGCGCGGGCAATGCGTTGCCCGTCGAAGCGGCCGTAACCCTGCAGGGCACCCGCGTGATCTATGACGGCAGCAAGGGCGCGGTAACGGTGAACGCCAACAACCGCGGTGACAAGGTCGCCCTGGCCCAGGTGTGGCTGGACGATGGCGACGCCAGTGCCAAGGCCGGCAGCCAGAAACTGCCGTTCGTGCTGACACCAGGCACGCGCCGCATCGAGGCGGGCCACGCACAGGCCTTCAGGCTGACGCATGCCGCGAGGGCCGGGGCGGCGTTGCCTACCGACCGGGAATCGCTGCTGTACTTCAACCTGCTGGATATTCCGCCCAAGCCGGAAGCAGTGGAAGGCCAGAACCTGCTGCAGTTCGCCTTCCGCACCCGGGTGAAGCTGTTCTACCGCCCAGCCGGCCTGCCCGGCCATGCGCGTGAGGCGGCTGCGGCACTGCAGTGGCGTGCGGAAGGGCAGGCGCTGCAGGTGTATAACCCGAGCGCCTACCACGTGACGCTGAGCCGATTGATGCTACCCGACGGCAGGGTGATCGAAGTGGATATGGTGGCACCGGGCGAGCGGGTGAACCTGCCGCTGCCGGGGGCCGCCCAAGTTCCGGCAAGCGTGAAATTCCAGTGGCTGGATGACTATGGCGCTGCGCGGGATGCCGAGGCGAACGTTTCGCTTTGAGCACTGCCGGTAGATTTCGACCATGGGTTGACAGATGCGTCAGCGCAGGGCCGAGCACGGGCGCGGCTCGACAGACATTCAGGCTGCGCCCCTTCGGCGCGTTCGGCTGCAAGGCCTTCCAGCATGCACCGGCCCTGAGTGCCTGGGTGCCCGTCAAGGGTGTTTCAGCGCATCCCCATCCAGCCCAAGATCCCAGGCCATCCCCAGCAGTTCACCCGCAGTCGGCGACGGGGCAGGGCGGGCATCGGCCAGCTGCCTGAGTTCCTCGATCTCCTCGCGTGCGACCGCCTCCAGCTGCTGCAGCTGTTCGCGCACGCTGGGGTTGCGCGGGCGTTCGTTGGGGTCGATCGGGGGCAGGGCGCGGATCAGGGTCATGGTGCGCGGGTCGGGGGCATCCAACGGCAGGTTACAGGCAAAGGCCCCGGAATGACCGGGGCCTTGCGGGCTGCCGGAGCAGGCAGCGGACATCAGGATCAGAACAGCTCGACCGTGCCGGCGCCCATGTTCTGCTGGGCCACCGGCTTGTGCGGCGGGCGCTCCCACTCGCTGCGCAGTTCGCGCAGGCGGCTGCCGGTGCGCTGCAGGGCGGTGGCGATCTCTTCGTCGAACACGCCGCCGTTACGGTGCAGCAGTTCCTGCAGGGCCACGGCTTCGCGGTTGATCGCGGTCAGGCGGTCCAGGTGGGTGTGCACGCCGCCCAGGGCCTGGGTGGCGATGTCTTCGAACTGCAGGGCGCGCACGGCCTCGGCCACGCTGCCGTCGATCGAACGGGCGCACTCGGATACTTCGCGCATGCCGTCGCCCAGCGAGGCATTGATCTGGGCCACGTTGTCCAGCATCGCCGCCGCTTCCTGGCGAGCTTCGCGGGAACGGTCCATGTCACGCGAGGCCATGTGCGAGACGGTCTCGCGCACCTTGGCGATGGCGTCCTTGGAGCTGTGGGCCAGCTTGCGGATCTGTTCGTTGAACGTGGTCGAGCGCTCGGACAGGTTGCGCACTTCGTCGGCCACCACCGCGAAGCCACGACCGGCTTCACCGGCACGGGCCGCTTCGATGGCCGCGTTCAGCGCCAGCAGGTTGGTCTGGTCGGCGATCGACTTGACGTCCTCCAGCAGGGCGAAGATGCCGTCCAGGTGCTGGGCCATCTGATCGATGTGCTGCACGGTGGTGCTGCTCTGGCCGCTCACCTGTTCCAGCGCTTCCACCAGCTGTTCCATGCGGTGGTTGGCGTGCTGGGCGAAGCGGGCGACGTCGAGGCCGGCATTGCCTTCGTCACCGGCGCGGTCGACGATGCGCGACAGGGCCTGGCTCTGCTGGCGCGACTTGCGGTTCATCGCATCGAAGCTGCCGCCCAGGCTGGACACTGCCTGGCGGATCAGGTCACGGGCGCGTTCGACTTCGCCACGCGAGCCGTCGATTTCGTTGCCGACGAAGTTGCGCAGTTCGGTCAGCAGCTGATCCTGCTCACGCAGGACACGGGCATGTTCCGGGGAACGCTGCGCCTGGGCGCGGGTGGTCCACCACGCAAAGCCCAGCCAGCTCAGCGTCATCGTGGTCAGGATCGCCCAACGCAGGGCGGCCGGCCATTCGAAACCGATGGCGAAGGGGAGCAGCAGGGTCAAGGCCAGGGGGGCGGCCAGACGGATGAAAATGCGTGAGTACATGGACGTTCTCGGGAGGTGCACGGAGGATGTATCGGCCGTACCCCCTTTCTCTTTAACGTCGATGTGGCTTCTGGATGCGCCGGATTTCCGACGCCCCGGTGCGTCAGGGGTCAGCCGCGGGGTCGGATCCCTTTTCCACGGAAAAGGGCTCTGACCCCAAGGCCCCTCAGGCCAGCTGCCGGTCCACGGCTTCGGTCATCGCCTTGCGGCTGAGCAGGAAGTCCCAGTAGCTGCCGCCCAGCTGCCGCCAGAGCACGGCCGCACGTACGGCGGCCAGCAGCAGCGCGCGGATCTCGGCCACCACCCCGGCCTGGCCCAGGTAGTGCGGGTTGCCCTGCACCATGACGCGCGGCTTGAGGTGGCTGATGGTGTCGGCATACAGGCCGCCCAGGCTGGCCAGCACGTCCGGGTGGCCGCTGTCGCCCAGCTCGGCGGCCTGGCGCTGGGCACGCTCGATGCCCGAGGCGACCTTGTTTACGGTGGCGCCGTCCTGCACGAACCGCCGCTCCAGCTGCAGCACCGACAGGGCCAGCTTGGGCAGGATCGGGTCCTGGCCCTGGTTGCGGAAGTAGTTGTGCAGCAGGCGCAGGCCGGATTTCAGCGCGTGGCGGTCTCCAAAGACCTCCTGCGGGGAGGCGGCATCGATGCGGAACACGCTGTCCACCGCGGTACGTACCGCCGCGGCGTCGGAATGGCCGGTATCGGCGATACGGCGTACCTGCTGCAGGGCCTGGGCAATGCCGGCCAGGGCCAGGACGCGGTCGTCGACAGTGAAACTCATGCAGCGATTACCTCAAATGGAGAAGGGGTGGTGCGCAGGCGCTGTTCCAGCGGCGCATCGGTGGCGGCGATCACCGCGCCGCCCAGGCAGACATCGCCGTCATACAGCACCAGCGACTGGCCCGGGGTCACGGCGCGCTGCGGGCGGGCGAAGGTCACCTGCACACTGCCATCGTCCAGCACCTCGACGGTACACGGCTCGTCGGGCTGCCGGTAGCGGGTCTGGGCGGTGCACTCGAAGCGGCGGGCCGGAGGGGCCCCGGCAATCCAGTGCGCGGTTTCCGAGCGCAGGCGGTCGGACAGCATCCACTTGCTGTCCCGGTCCTGGTCCACGTACAGCACGTTGCTGGCCACGTCCTTGCCGACCACGTACCACGGCGCCGCAGGGCGGCCGCGCACGCCGCCGATGTTCAGGCCCTCGCGCTGGCCCAGGGTGAAATAGAACACGCCCGGGTGCTCGGCGATGACGCTGCCGTCGGCCGGGTCGAGGATCTGGCCGGTCTTGGCCGGCAGGTAGCGGCCGAGGAACTCGCGGAAGTCCCGCTCGCCGATGAAGCAGATGCCGGTCGAATCCTTCTTGGCATGGGTCGGCAGGCTGACGTCGCGGGCGATCCGGCGCAGGTCGCTCTTTTCCAGGTCACCGATCGGGAACAGGGTGGCGGCCAGTTGTTCCTGCCCCAGCTGGTGCAGGAAGTAGCTCTGGTCCTTGGAGCGGTCGGCGCCGCGCAGCAGCAGCCACTGCTGGCCGCGCTGGGCCACGCGCGCGTAGTGGCCGGTGGCGATGCGCTCGGCCCCCAGCTCGCGGGCGGCGTCCAGGAAATGCTTGAACTTCACTTCGCGGTTGCACAGCACGTCCGGGTTGGGCGTGCGGCCGGCGGCGTACTCGGCCAGGAAGTGCTCGAACACGCCCTGCCAGTACTCGCTGGAAAAATCGCGGAAGTGGAACGGGATGCCGAGCAGGCCGCAGACGGCCACCGCGTCGCGGCGGTCATCCTCGGCGCGGCAGTCGCCGCTGCCATCGTCGGCCCAGTTCTGCATGAACAGGCCGGCCACGGCCTCGCCCTGCTGCACCAGGCGCCAGGCGGCCACGGACGAATCCACGCCGCCGGACACGCCGACCATCACCCGTGGGCTGCTCATGCGACCTCCTGGACCAGGGAAAGCGGATGGCGCTGGCCGGCCAGGTAGTCGGCCACCACCTGCCAGACCAGCGGGCTGCGCAGGCGCGGCCCGGCGGCCTGCAGCTCGGCCGGGTCCAGCCACAGGGCGCGGTCGATGCCGGTATCCAGTGGCTGCTCCGGGTCGTGCGAGAGCGGGCGGGCGGCGTAGCAGAAGCGCAGGAACGCCGTGCCGTCAGGCGCGGTCCACTGGTAACAACCAATGAAGGCGGTCAGTTCCACCGTCCAGCCGGTTTCCTCGCGCGTCTCGCGCAGGGCGGCGGCGGCCAGGCTTTCGCCCGGCTCCAGGTGGCCGGCGGGCTGGTTCAGCACCTGCCGCCCCTCGATGGTTTCTTCCACCAGCAACACGCGTCCGCCGTCGACCACCACGGTGGCCACGGTGGCATGCGGTGCCCAGCGCGGGTCCTGCACAGCGTTCAACTCAGAGGTCGTCCTTCTTGGTCAGCTCCAGCTCCATCGCATCGGCGGTACGGATGGCCGCATCGATGGCGTCGCTGAGCTGGTCGGTGGTGGCATCGGCATCGATCTTCACCACGAACATGGCGGTCTTGTCCTGCTTTACCCAGCCGCCCATCTTGGCGTCCTGGGAGTCTTCCAGCATGCGGTTGGCCACGGCTTCGGGGAACTGCGCGGTCTTGGACACATAGCCCGGCGACCAGATCTCACGGATGTTGTGGCTGCCGAAGTCCTCCACGGCCGAACGCACGTAGACGATCTGGGTGCGATCGCCTTCCACGTCGAACACCATCTGGTAATCGCCGTCCTCGTCCACCTCGTAGGTGTAGCCCAGCTTCTCCAGGTGGCGGGCGATGGCGGCGTCGGCCTTGCTGCTCTCTGCGGCGGTCGCGGCACCGGCACTGCCGACGGCGGCCAGGGCGAAGAGCAGGGCAGGCAGAAGGGTCCTTTTCATGAAAATCCTGTGAAACGTGGGGGACAGGCGTTGATTGTGACGGCGGCCGTGCGTGCCGTCCATTCCGCGGCGGGCCGACGCAGGACCGTCGCACCCTCTATAATGTCCAGATGCCCCGCGAGTCTTCCCCCGAATCCCATCACGATCACGGTATTGCCGTGGAGCCCGCGCGCCCGGAAGTGGCGCCGCCGCCGTTCTACCAGGTCATGATCCTCAATGACGACTACACCCCGATGGATTTCGTGGTGGACGTCCTGCAGCAGTTCTTCAGCATGGACCTGGACAAGGCCACGCAGGTGATGCTGCACGTCCATACCCGCGGCCGCGGTGTCTGCGGGGTCTTCACCCGCGAAGTGGCCGAGACCAAGGTCGCCCAGGTCAACGAGTACTCGCGCATGAACCAGCATCCGCTGCTGTGCACGATGGAAAAGGCCTGACCCCGGCACATCGCCGGTAATCCGCACTGTTCCAGCCATGGCCGTTCTCTGGCCCCGTCTGCGTGCTCACGTTCAATCCGCCTGCCTTGCCCGCTAAGATCCGGGGCGGGGCGCGTTGCGGGTCATCACGTGGCAATCGCTGGTGGCTCGGGTAGGGTTCGCCGAAGCTCCGGCGGGCTCCCCGGGCGTGAACGATGATCAAGCAATCCGCACTGCTAACGCCATCTGAACGCAGCAATCCGCTAGGGTGATGGAAATCGCGTAGTCAGGCCGCATATTGTCCCCATCTGCCGCCGGAGTAATCCATGTTCAGCAAAGACCTCGAACACACCATCGGCCAGTGCTACAAGCGTGCCCGTGAGGCCCGGCATGAATTCATGACGGTCGAACACCTGCTGCTGGCACTGCTCGACAACCCGTCTGCCCAGGCCGTGCTCAAGGCCTGCGGTGCCGACGCCGAACGCCTGCGCCAGGAGCTGGAGCAGGCCATCGAGGCCTCCGTGTCCCGCCTGGCCGAAGACGACGGCCGCGACACCCAGCCGACCCTGGGCTTCCAGCGCGTGCTGCAGCGGGCCGTGTACCACGTGCAGTCCTCGGGCAAGAAGGAGGTCACCGGCGCCAACGTGCTGGTGGCCATCTTCGGCGAAAAGGACTCCCACGCCGTCTATTACCTCAACCAGCAGGATGTTACCCGGCTGGACGTGGTCAATTACCTGTCCCATGGCATCGCCAAGCTGGGCGAGGAGGGCGAGCAGCCGTCTTCCCCCGAGGGCGAGGGCCGCATGGAGGGTGGGGACGGCGAGCCCAAGGGCGATGCCCTGACCGAATTCGCCAGCAACCTCAACGAACAGGCCCGGGCCGGTCGCATCGACCCGCTGGTCGGCCGCGCCGACGAGATCGAGCGCACCATCCAGGTCCTGTGCCGCCGCCGCAAGAACAACCCGCTCTACGTGGGCGAGGCCGGCGTGGGCAAGACCGCCATTGCCGAGGGCCTGGCCCGCCGCATCGTCGAAGGCTCCGTGCCGGACGTGCTGGCCGATGCCGTCATCTACTCGCTCGACCTGGGCGCGCTGGTGGCCGGCACCAAGTACCGCGGCGATTTCGAGAAGCGCCTGAAGGGCGTGCTGACCGCGCTGAAGAAGGTGCCCAACGCGGTGCTGTTCATCGACGAGATCCACACCATCATCGGTGCCGGTTCGGCGTCGGGCGGCACCATGGACGCCTCCAACCTGATCAAGCCGGCCCTGGCCTCGGGCGAGCTGCGCTGCATCGGCTCGACCACCTTCCAGGAATACCGGGGCATCTTCGAGAAGGACCGTGCCCTGGCGCGGCGCTTCCAGAAGATCGACATCGTCGAGCCGACCGTGGGTGAAACCTACGAGATCCTGCAGGGCCTGAAGAACAAGTACGAGGCCCACCACGGCGTGACCTACTCGGACGAGGCGCTGCAGGCCGCAGTGGACCTGTCGGTGAAGCACATCGCCGACCGCCTGCTGCCCGACAAGGCCATTGACGTCATCGATGAGGCCGGCGCCCGCCAGCGCCTGCTGCCGGAAGGCCAGCGCAAGGAGCTGATCGACGTCGAGGAAGTCGAGGCGATCATCGCCAAGATGGCCCGCATCCCGGCCAAGCAGGTCAGCGCGACCGACAAGGACGTGCTGCAGCACCTGGAGCGCAACCTGAAGATGGTGATCTTCGGGCAGGATCCGGCCATCGGCACCCTGGCATCGGCCATCAAGCTGGCCCGCTCGGGGCTGGGTAATCCGGAAAAGCCGATCGGCAACTTCCTGTTCGCCGGCCCCACCGGCGTGGGCAAGACCGAGGTGACCAAGCAGCTGGCGCTGCAGCTGGGCATCGAACTGGTCCGCTTCGACATGTCCGAATACATGGAAGCGCATTCGATCAGCCGTCTGATCGGTGCGCCCCCGGGCTATGTCGGCTTCGACCAGGGTGGCCTGCTGACCGAGAAGATCGTCAAGACGCCGCACTGCGTGCTGCTGCTGGATGAAATCGAGAAGGCCCACCCGGACATCTTCAACATCCTGTTGCAGGTGATGGACCGCGGCGTGCTGACCGATACCAACGGCCGCGAAGCCAACTTCAAGAACGTGGTGCTGGTGATGACCACCAATGCCGGCGCGGCCCAGGCCTCGCGGCGT
>DOKO01000309.1 GCA_003510825.1 Stenotrophomonas sp. | reverse complement strand
CACGCCCATGATGGTCGAGGCCACCGCCGGGCGCGCGGCCAGCAACGCAGCGAACTGTTCGTCGAAATCGGCCGGCGTGGCATCCGCAGCACTGGCGGGTACGTCCGGGCCCCATTGGGCGAGGAAGGCGCGGCTGGTGGCTTCGGCGGTGACATCGCGAACGGGCGCCGGATCCGGCAGCCACAGGTTCACCTGCGCCGGGCCGGCGGAAGCAGCGCGGAAGTCATCCATCCAGCGGCCGATGTCGGCGGCCGGCGACAGCACCGCGCCCATCGCACCCATGCTGCCGGCATTGGCCAGCGCGGCCGACAGCGGCACCGGGCAGGCACCGGCCATCGGCGCCAGCAGGATCGGAAGCTGCAATGAAAAACGCCGACAGAAGGTGTCGGCGCGTTCAAGAATCGGCGATGCGTTCACGCGACATACCTGTTGGAGAAGTCGCCGCCCAGCATACGCCAGTCATTGTGACCGGGGCCGGATCGCGATGCGCGCCGGCCCCGTCGCTGCATCAACGGAACGGCATGCCGCGGCCGCCCATGGCACCCATCATGCCCTTCATGCTGCGCATCATGCCCTTCATGCCGCCGCCGGCCATCTTGCTCATCATCTTTTCCATCTGCATGTACTGCTTCATGAGCTTGTTGACGTCGGCCGGGGTCACGCCCGAGCCCTTGGCGATGCGCGCGCGGCGCGAGCCATTGAGCAGGTTCGGATTGCGCCGTTCCTTCTTGGTCATCGAGCTGATGATGGCGATCATGCGCGGCACTTCCTTGCCCTGGCTGACCTGCTGCTTCAGGTGCTCGGGGATGTTGCCCAGGCCCGGCAGCTTGTCCATCAGGCCGCCGATGCCGCCCATGTTCTGCATCTGCTCCAGCTGGTCACGCATGTCGTTCAGATCGAACTTCTTGCCCTTGGCGACCTTCTCGGCCAGCTTGGCGGCCTTGTCCTTGTCGACCTGCTGCTCGACCTGCTCGACCAGCGACAGCACGTCGCCCATGTCGAGGATGCGGCTGGCGATACGGTCCGGGTGGAATACGTCCAGGCCTTCCGGCTTTTCGCTGACACCGACGAACTTGATCGGCTTGCCGGTGATGTAGCGCACGCTCAGCGCGGCACCGCCACGGGCGTCACCGTCGGTCTTGGTCAGCACCACGCCGGTCAGCGGCAGCGCATCGCCGAAGGCCTTGGCGGTGTTGGCCGCGTCCTGGCCGGTCATGGCATCGACCACGAACAGGGTTTCAGCCGGGTTGACCGCCGCGTGCAGGGCCTTGATCTCGGCCATCATCGCTTCGTCGATGGCCAGGCGGCCGGCGGTATCGACAATCAGCACGTCGACGAACGAGCGGCGTGCATCGTCGATGGCGGCGCGCACGATGGCTTCCGGCTTCTGGTCGGCGCTGGACGGGAAGAACAGCACGCCGACCTGCTCGGCCAGGGTCTTCAGCTGCTCGATCGCGGCCGGACGGTAGACGTCGGCCGACACCACCATCACCTTCTTCTTGCGCTTTTCCTTCAGGTGCTTGGCCAGCTTGCCCACGGTGGTGGTCTTGCCGGCGCCCTGCAGGCCTGCCATCAGGATGATGGCCGGGGCGGGAACGTTGAGGTTCAGGTCGCTGGCTTCGGCGCCCATCACCGCGGTCAGCTCGTCGCGCACGACCTTGATGAGGGCCTGGCCCGGGGTCAGCGACTTCAGCACTTCCTGGCCGACCGCGCGCACCTTGATGCGCTCGATCAGGGCCTGCACCACCGGCAGCGCGACGTCGGCTTCAAGCAGCGCGATGCGCACTTCGCGGGTCGCCTCGCGGATGTTCTCCTCGGTCAGGCGGCCGCGGCCACGCAGGCGCTCGATGGTGCCGGAAAGGCGCTGGGTCAGGGACTCGAACATGCGGCGCAACCTGTCTGAAAGCGGGGGACAATAAGGCAGACAGTATAACGGGTCCGCCCGCCTTCCCGGGCTGCGACCACGGGGCCGTCGCCAGCATCACGGGGGTATGCGAAACTGCAACGATGTTAATCGTTCTCATCGCCGCCCTGCTCTACCTGGCCGCCAGCGCCCTGCTGGTGCGTGCGCTTGGCCGCGATGATGCCGTCGGTTCGCCCACCTGGCTGTGGCCGGCGCTGCCGGCCATGCTGCTGCACGGCGGCTACCACGTGCTGGTGGCGATGCGCACCACCGGCGGCCCGGACATGCACTTCTTCGCCGCGCTGTCGCTGGTCGGCCTGGGCATGGCTTGGCTGACCTCGCTGGTCGGTGCGCGCGGGCGCATGTCGGCGCTGGGCGTGGTGGTGTTCCCGCTGGCCGCGCTGCTGCTGGCGGTCTACCACGGCTACGGCCACGAACCGAGCAAGGTGCTGGGCTGGCGCCTGGCCAGTCACGCCTGGCTGGCCCTGCTGGCCTACGCCACGCTGAGCATCGCTGCATTGCTGGCGATCATGCTGTGGCTGCAGGAACGGGCGCTGCGCCGCCGCGAATTCCGCCCGTGGCTGCGTGCGCTGCCGCCGCTGGCCGATCTGGAAGCCCTGCTGTTCCGGGTCATCACCGTGGGCTTTGCCCTGCTCACCCTCACCCTGGTCACCGGCGTGCTGTTCGTCGATGACCTGCTGGCGCAGAAGCTGGTGCACAAGACCGTGCTCAGCGTGCTGTCTTGGATCGTGTTCGGCGTGCTGCTGATCGGCCGCCGCCGCTACGGCTGGCGCGGGACGAAGGCGGTGCACTGGACGCTGTCAGCGATGCTGTTGCTGCTGCTGGCGTTCTTCGGCAGCCAGTTCGTGATCGAGCTGGTGTTCGGGCATACGCGGTAAAGGCGTGCCGACCCACGGTCGGCACCCACCGGGGACCGGTAGCGCCGGGCCATGCCCGGCGAGCTCGCAACGCGGCGAAACCTACAGGCCGTACCGCTCGATCACATCCAGGTGCGGCTGCCGCTCCTGGTTGCAGGCTTCGGCCAGGCGCAGCCAGCACTGCGGGTGCGACCAGTTGGCGGTGGACTGCTGCAGGTAACGATGCAGCGCAAGCGGCGCATGCCCCTGCGGCTGGGCCACGGTGAACAGCAGGCCCGGCAGCGTGCCCTCGTCCGCATCCGGGTCGGTCACGGTGTAATCCGGGCGGCTGTGCGCCCACACCTGCCAGCCCTGCGCTTCGGCACCTTCCGTGAACGCATTCCAGGCCTCTTCGCCCGGGTGCGCGCCGTCGATCAGCCAGCTCCGCTCGAAGCCACCACGTTCCAGCACGTGCACCTGCGCATACGTCGGGATGAAGTGCTGGCGCTGCTCTTCCTCTTCCGGTGCCGGGTGCACCAGCGCGGCATCGAACACCACCCAGTCACCCACCTGCTGGGCACGGTTGGCCGGCGCGTTCTCGACGATGCGCGCGGTCACCGGGCCGGTGCGGCGCGCGTAGTACTCCATCGGCTCGCCCTGCTCCAGGCTGCGGATGATCACCCAGCCCCACGGCTCTTCGACCACGCCGTCCTGGCTGGACAGCTCCATGCCGATGGCCGCGGCCGAGCGGCGCACCGCGTCCCAATCGCGCGCAGCACTGGCCGCGCTCATGTGGTCCCAGTGCGCGGC
>DOKO01000055.1 GCA_003510825.1 Stenotrophomonas sp. | reverse complement strand
GGATTGGACAAGGGCGACGACGCCGCGATCATCGAGAACATCCAGGAATCGCTGACGCTGTACGACACCATCGGCAAGGAACAGGGCGAGTCGCGGCTGGAATACCTGCTGTCGCAGGCCGAGCGGCAGACCCGCGAGGCGCTGGAGCCGTTCGGTTACTACAACCCGGTGATCACCGTGGAAGCGCCCCGCCAGGACGAGCGCGTGCAGGTGCATATCCGGGTGGAGAAGGGCGAGCCGGTGCGTGTGCGCCGCGAGCACATCGACATCACCGGCCCTGCCATGTACGACCAGTACCTGCAGGATGACCTGGCCGCGTTCAAGCCGCGCAAGGGCCAGCGCTTCGAACACACCCAGTACGAAGCCAGCAAGATCACCATCACCCGGCGCCTGGCCGAGCGTGGCTACTTCGATGCTGATTACACCCAGCGCCAGGTGCAGGTCACCCGCGCCGAGAACGCCGCCGACATCGACCTGACCTGGGACAGCGGCCGCCGCTACAACATGGGCCCGGTGACCTTCGAGCAGGATTACTTCGTCGACAAGCTGTTCGACCCGCTGGTGTACTGGGAACAGGGCAGCTACTTCCACGAAGGCAAGCTGGACCGCCTGCGCGAATCGCTGACCAAGCTCGATTACTTCAGCGTGATCGACATCCAGCCGCGGCCGGACCAGGCCGACGAGAACGGCGAAGTGCCGGTGGACGTGAAGCTGACCCGGGCCAAGCGCACCATCTATACCTCGGGCCTGAGCTACGGCAGTGAGAGCGGCGCGGGTGTGCGCGGCGGCATCGAGCGGCGCTACGTGAACAGCCGCGGCCACAAGATGAACACCCAGCTGGACTATGCGCAGAAGCGCAAGAGCCTGACCAGCACCTACCGCGTGCCGGCGTTCAAGTGGCTCGACGGCTGGTACGGCTTCACCGCCAGTGCCTACGATGAGCAGACCGACTACATCGACCTGCGCAACTTCAAGCTGATCGCCAGCCGCAGCGGGCAGATCAACGAGAACTGGACCGCCATCGCCTCGATGAACGCCCTGCGCGAGCGCTGGCGCTATGCCTCGGGCACCGAATTCACCAACGCGGTCTACAACACCTCGACCCTGGTCTACCCGCAGCTGGTGGCCGACTACGTCAACGTGGACGATCCGCTGTTCCCGCGCAGCGGCGTCAGCGGCACCGCCACCCTGCGTGGCGGCATCGAGGGCGCCGGTTCGGATACCAGCTTCGTGCAGGCCAATGCCGTGCTGCGCTGGTATATCCCGGTGGGGCAGAGCGACCGCCTGATCCTGCGCGGCGAAGGTGGCACCACCTGGACCAGCGACCTAGTGGCGATGCCGCCGAGCCTGCGCTACTTCGCCGGTGGCGACCGCAGCATCCGCGGCTATGCCTTCCGTGAGGTGGGCCCGCGTACGCCGGCGCCGGACAAGTACGCGCTGGGTGCGAAGAACCTGGTGGTCGGTTCGGCCGAGTACGAGCATTACTTCAAGGGCGGCCCGTGGGGTGCGGCGGTCTTCGTCGACACTGGCAGCGCGTTCGACAACACCATCGACCTGCACACCGGCGTGGGCTTCGGCGTGCGCTGGAAATCGCCGGTGGGCCCGGTGCGCGTGGACATCGCGCACGGCCTGAACAACCCTGATTCGCAGTTCCAGCTGTACCTGAACATCGGAGCGGACCTGTGAGCGCGCAGACCCCGGATACCCGCACCCCGCCGCCGCCGCGCGTGCGCTTCTACCGCCGCCGCCGCTTCTGGGCGTGGTCGGGCGTGGGCGTCATCGGCCTGGTGCTGCTGGCGCTGCTGGCCGTGTACTGGCTGCTGCAGACCGTGGCCGGCCGTGATGTGCTGCTGGCGCAGGTGGTGGCGCGGCTGCCTGTGGGCGCCAGCTTCACCTGGGACAAGGCGGACGGCCCGGTGGCTGGCCCGTTGACCCTGTACAACGTCGATTTCCGCTACGACGACATCCACTTCCACGCCGAGCGTGCGCACCTGGAGCCGGACCTGCGCCCGCTGCTGGGCCGCAAGCTGCTGCTGGACAAGCTGGAACTGACCAACGCCACGCTCAACCTGGCCAAGAGCGATGAGCCGTTCAAGCTGCCGTCGTGGCCCGATTCGCTGCCGCAGATCGAGATGCCGCTGGCGATCCAGGCCGATGTCATCGCCATCGATGGTTTCCGCATCAGCCAGGGCAACGAACCGGTGATCGACATCGCCCGCGTGCGTGGCGGCATCGAGATCGCCAATGGCGAGTTCCAGGCGCACAAGCTGGTCGTGGACAGCGACATGGGTGATTTCACCGCCCAGGGCCGCTACATCCCGGCCAAGGATTACGACACCGACGTGACCGTGACCGCCGTGCTGCCGGCACCGCGCGGGCGCACTGCTGCCACCCTGGGCCTGGTCGCGCGCGGCGACCTGGCGCACATGGAAGTGGCCGTGGCCGGCCGTGCACCGCAGCCGCTGAAGGCGATGCTGGTGTTCGACGGCCGCACCGACCCGACCTGGAATGCCACGGTCCGCAGCGACGAACTGGACCTGGCGCTGCTGTCGCCGGCGCTGGCGACTTCGGGCATCGCGCCGCTGGCACTGGATTTCACCGCCTCGGGCAAGGGCGGCAACGCCAACCTGCATGGCCGGGTGAAGCAGGGCGAGCAGGAACTGGAACTGGCACCGTCGGTGGTTTCGCTGCAGGACCAGGTGCTGAAGGTCTCGCCGCTGGTGGTGAAGGGCCTGGGCGGCGAAGCACGCCTGGAAGGCACCGCCGATTTCAGCCAGGAAGACCAGCAGAAGCTCAATTTCTCGGTGATCGCGCAGAACCTGACCTGGGTGCCGGCACCGGACCCGAATACCGCCGGCAGCGCACCGGTGCCGGTGACCCTGAAGGAAGCACGTTTCGGCCTGGCCGGCACGCTGCAGGCCTGGGCCGCGATCGGCCGCGCCGACGTGCAGCGCGAGCAACAGAAGGCGCAGCTGCGCTTCGATGTGCGTGGCAACGACAAGGCCGCGCAGATCCACCAGCTGCAGGCGCAGACCCCGGGGGGCCAGCTGCAGGTGGAGGGCCAGGTGGCCTGGTCGCCGCAGCTGGACTGGGATGCCAAGGCCACGCTGAAGGACTTCGATCCGGGCTATTTCGTGCCGGGCTGGAATGGCCGCCTGTCGGGCAATCTGGCCTCCAAGGGCCAGCAGCTGCCGCCGCCGGCCAGTGCGCCGGCCGGCACTGCCGGTACGCTGCAGGCGACCGTGGACCTGCCCTCGCTGAAGGGCACGCTGCGCCAGCGCAACGTCGACGCGCAGGGCAAGTTTGCCCTGCAGGGCGAGCAGGGCCAGGGCGAGCTGAAGCTGACCGTGGGCAGCAGCCGGGTGACCGCGTCGGGCAAGGTCGGCGATCGCCTGGACATCGATGCACGCTTCGAGCCGCTGCAGCTGAGCGACCTGCTGCCCGGCGCCGATGGCGGCCTGCGCGGCCAGGTGCAGGTGAAGGGCCCGCGCGATGCGCCGGACATCACCGCCGACCTGGTCGGCAACAACCTCAACTGGGATGGCTATGGCGCCGAAAGCCTGAGCATCAAGGGCCACCTGCCGTGGCGGGGCGACAGCGGCACGCTGGCGGTGCAGGGCCAGCAGGTCAATGCCGGCATGCTGCTGGAGCGCTTGAACGTGGATGCGCAGGGCAGCGTGTCCAACCTGCGCCTGGCCGCACAGACGCGCAACGAGATGGGTGCGATCGACCTGCAGGGCAGCGTGCGCCAGCAGGGCACGCAGTGGCGCGGTGAACTGTCCGCGCTGCGCATCGCGCCGATGAAGGGCGATCCGTGGTCGCTGCGTGCACCGGCGACCTTCGCCATCAACGGCAGCACCTACACGCTGTCCGAAGCCTGCCTGGCCACCACCGGCAGTGGCGCACTGTGCGCGCAGGCCAACTGGCCGCGCGAGGGCGTGGTGGTGCGCAGTGATGCGCTGCCGCTGTCGCTGGTGCAGCCGTGGCTGCCGCCGCAGTCCGGCCGCCGCATCTACCTGCGCGGCGATGTCAGTCTGGACGCGCAGATCCGTCCGCGCGCCAATGCCTGGGAAGGCCACGTGGAAGTGCGCTCGAAGGAAGGCGGCGTGCGCCTGGGCGAGCTGCGCAACGCCGGTACCGCTGGCACCGACAGCACCCGCGGCGAACTGGTGCGCTACGACCAGTTCTCGCTGAAGCTGGACATGACCCCGGCCAGCATCAAGGGCTACCTGGGCATGGGCTTCCAGGGCAACGGCTTCGTCGATGCGAAGATGCAGACCGGCTGGGAAGCCAGCGCGCCGTTGAACGGCGAGCTCTATCTCAACATGTCGCGGCTGTACTGGCTGGAGCTGTTCTCGCCGGACATCGTGCGTCCCACCGGCCTGATCGAAGGCCACGTGAGCCTGCGTGGCACGCGCGGCCAGCCCTCGCTGGGCGGTGACGCGCAGCTGACCAACTTCAAGGGCGAATTCCCGGCGCTGGGCCTGACCTTCGACCAGGGCAAGGGCAGCTTCGTTGCCCAGCCTGATGGCTCGGCCAAGATCACCGCGCAGGCCAATTCGGGCAAGGGCACGTTGTACGTCGATGGCGGCCTGTCCTGGTTCGGCGATGCGCAGCCGCTGCAGCTGAAGATCCACGGCGAGAACGTGCTGGTGTCCAACACCAGCGAACTGCGCATCGTCGCCAACCCCGATCTCGACTTCACCCTGGCCAAGGCGGCGATGGAGCTGCGCGGCACGGTCAACGTGCCCGAGGCCGACATCGACCTGGAGCGCTTGGACCGCGGCACCTCGGTGTCCGAGGACGTGGTGGTGCTGGATCCGGCCGACCCGGAGGAATCGCGCACCTCGCCGCTGGACATGGACCTGACCGTGAGCCTGGGCGACAAGGTGAAGATGACCGGTTTCGGCCTGAAGGGCGGGCTGACCGGCAAGATGCAGGTCTGGGCCAAGCCCGGCCGCGAGATGACCGCCAACGGCGGGCTTGAGGTGAGCGGCCGCTACAAGGCCTATGGCCAGGACCTGACCATCACCCGCGGCAACCTCAACTGGAACTACAACGCCGTCTCCGATCCGCGCATCAACATCCGCGCCGAGCGCCGCATCGGTGATGTCACCGCCGGCATCGACGTGACCGGCCGCGCACAGCAGCCGCGTGCCGACGTGTGGTCCGACCCGGCGATGTCGCAGTCCGAGGCACTGGCCTACCTGGTGCTGGGCCGCAGCCTGACCAATGCCAGCACCGACCAGACCCAGCAGGTCACCGCGGCCTCGGCGGCGTTGTCGGCCGGCAGCGGCCTGCTGGCCTCGCAGCTGGGCGCCAAGCTCGGCCTGGACGATGCCGGCGTGAGCCAGTCGCGCGCGCTGGGCGGTTCGGTGATTGGTTTCGGCAAGTACATCTCGCCCAAGCTCTACGTCGGCTACGGTGTGTCGATGGTCGGCGCCGGTTCGGTGCTGACCCTGAAGTACCTGCTGCGCCGCGGCTTCGACGTGGAAGTGGAATCGAGCACGGTGGAAAACCGTGGCTCGATCAACTGGCGACGCGAGAAATGACCGGGTCGGGTTCGGTTACCGGTTGGACCAGCGCAACTGCCCGCGATGGCCATGCAGGTCTTTTGCCCAGTAGACCAGGGCAATGACCAGCGCGGGCACGATCAGCACGATGGCGATCATCATGCCCGTACCCCAGGCCTTCTCCCCTGCCGGCGCACAGCGCTGCACGAAGCGCTGACGGGCCATGCTCAGCACCCCGGTGCTGACCAGGGGCAGCACGAGCAGCGCGGTGAATGGATCGTCGGTGGTAGTGAGCAGCGTCAGGTGGAACGCAGCCATCACCGCCGCGACCGCCAGTGGAATGGTCAGGATACGCAGCCCCGGCAGGATCGCTGAAGCGTGCTCTGGCAGCGATTGCCAACGAATGAGCGCACGTATCGCGCGGGTCGTCAGCCACAGGCCAGGGGCCAGCAGCACGGCAGTGGCGATGATCAGCACCGCGCGCTGGGCGCCATCCAGCGCGCCATCGGCGGAGGCCGGCAGCGGCCAGCTAGCGACCACGCCCCAGGTGCAGAGCAGACCGAGGACCACGCTGATCAGCAGCGCACGCAGGCCGCCGGCCTGCCAATGGATGGTATCGCCCTCGCGGCCGAAACGTGACCAGAACGCCACCTGCCCGGCATCCAGGCCCGGTGGCAGGCGCAGGTCGTGCCAGTAGCCCAGCGCTGCCAGCAGGTCGATCGCCTGGCGAGCCCGCGACGGCTGCAGGGTGCTCAGCAGGTTGCGCCAGGCCGGGCGCGGCTCACGCAGGCTGGGAAGCACATCGCTGCCGGGCACCAGCAGGGTCTCGCTGATGCCCGAGTAGCGGATCACCAGCGCCCCTGTACCGGCCGGTGACAGCAGCCAGCGCTGTTCGCAGCGGCGCGCCACGGCGTCCAGCCAGTGCATGTCCCAGCCCCGTACCGGATCATCCCAGCCGAAATACCCACTGAGCGTCTCGAAGGTGCTGCGCGGCAGCGCCGGTTCGTCCGTCACCAGCTGCTGCAGCACGGCGTGGCCGATGCGCTGCTTGCCGTGCAGCGACCACAGCTCCGGTTGCTGCTGGAGGGCCTGCCGCAGGAGCGCGTCATCGCCCTGTCCGGCCACCTCGACCAGCTGCGCGGCAACGCCCTCGGCGTCCACCGTATCCGTCGATGCCTGCGCCGGGCGGACTTCCGCAGGCGGCGCTGCATCCTCGCGCAGTTGCGCCAGCGCGGCCTGGTAGGCCTCGTGCAGCCGCTGGAACGCTACCGGGTCATCTTCGGGCCGGGTGACCCGCAGCTGCCGCGCATACGCGCGCTTGATGGTGCGCTCGTCTGCCTCGGCGTCCAGCCCCAGCAGCGTCATCCAGTCGTTCATCGCTGGCGGCGCCACACCTGGGTCCAGGCATCGCGCGCCCACAACGCCACTGCGAGGGCGACCGGCAGTTCGGCGTAGCTCATGCCCAGGATCAGCAGTTTCAGGAACGGCACCACCGACAGCAGCAGCCAGCCGTTGAACTGGATCTGCAGGTGGCTGCGCCGCCACCAGCGCCACACGGACAGGCCCAGTACCGGCCAGGCGAGCAGGGTGCCGGCCGTGCGCAGCTCCAGCCCGTGGATCAGCACGATGGCCACGATCGCCAGCAGCGGAATCGGCAACAGCGCCGCGATCGCGGATCGATGTGGCTGCTCGTCCTGCACCTGCCAGTGCAGGAAGGTCTGCACCGCGGGGGCGACCGCGCCCAGCAGCACCAGCGCCAGCGCGGCGTACAGTGCCACCCGCGCGTAGGTGGCCAGCGGATGGATGCCGGCAGCGCCGTCACCCGAGGCAAACTGGCCCAGCACGCCCACGGCCAGCACCAGCAGCGCGGCGATCACCGCGCACGCGACACCGCGCAGCAGTCCCTGCAGCCAGCGCTCGCGGTTCAGGCGGTGCATCGCGCCGATGTCGCGCCAGAACGCAATCTGGCGGGCCTGCAGCGGTGCCGGCACCGCCGTGTCGTCATCGATGCCCAAGGCATCCAGGGTCTGGTTGAGGTCGCGCCCACGCTGGGGCGACAACGAAGTGAGCAGCGCCTGCCAGTGATTCCATGGACGCGACAGCCAGGCCATATGCTCGCGGGCCGCGGCGGGCGGGTTCGACAATCCGCAGCGCTGCAGCAGTTCGGCCAGGCGATGGTGGTTGCCCGGCTGCACCACCCACTGGCGGTGCATCTCCATGCGCCGTGCATCCAGTGCATAGGGATCCACGCTGCTGCCGATCTCGTCCCAGCCGAACCGTTCGGCCAGCACATCGAGGTTGTCGGCCTGCACGGGCTCGGTGGCGGAGAACAGCGCGTCCAGCAGGGCGTCACCGATCCGCGCCTTGCCCTGCAGCGACCACAGTTCCGGCTGCTGCGCCAGCCACTCCTGCAGCGCGTCCGGCTCCTGCTGCACGGCTTCGGCCAGGATGCGGCCGGCGATGGCCTCCACGTCCATGCGCGGGTCGGCCCGCACGTGCTCATCCGCCTGCGGACCCGCGTCCGCAACGCTCGGCGCTGCCGATTGCAGCGGTGCTTCCGGTCCGTTGCCGGGCCACGGGGCCTCCCCTGCGGCGCGATCCTTCGCCCAGGCCAGTGCGGCCTGGTAGGCCTCATGCAGCTGCTGGAAGGCGACCGGATCGTCCTCCGGGCGGGTCACCCGCAGGCGCTGCGCGTAGGCCCGCTTGATCGCACGTTCGTCGGCATCCTCGTCCAGCTCCAGCACGTCCAGGCCCCAGCTCATGCATCGCGCTCCAGCATGTCCAGCGCCTGCGACAGCTCGCGGCGCTGCTGCTCGATATGGTGCAGGTCCTGGCCGTCCAGCGCGTGGCGGAACTGCAGCAGCCAGCCCTGCAGCGTGTCGCGCTGATCGATGAACTCCTCGTACAGGCGTTCGGCACGGGCCACCACGGCCAGGTTCTGCTGGGCATCGCGCGGATGGATCTTCAGGTCCTGCAGGGCCTGCAGGCGCTGCTGGATCTCCTCGGGCGACAGCAGGCCCGGGTTCTGTTCCAGGATCAGCTCGTGGCGCAGGCCCGTGGCATCTTCGGTGACCTCCACCTGCAGCAGGCCGTTGATGTCGTAGGTGAAGCGGGTGGTGATGCCGCGCTCTTCCATTGGCGCACGATGGGTCAGCGGTACGCGCAGCTCGCCCAGCTTGATGTTGCGGTCCACGGTCGGACTTTCGCCCTGGTAGATGTCGATCACGACTTCGCGCTGGCTCTCGTGGATCGGGAAGAACTGATCCTCGCGGCTGACCGGCACCACGCTGTTGCGCTGGATGATGGGATGGAAATAGCCGCTGCGCGACTGCCCATCCGGCATACGGCGCGACACCTGGGTCCCCAGCGTGTAGGGGCAGACGTCGGTCAGCACCACTTCGCGCAGGGCCTCGTTGCGTTCCTTCAGGCCGGCGGCGACGGTGGCACCCAGGGCGATGGCATGGTCCGGGTGGACATGGCGCAGCGGCAGCCGGCCGAACATGCGGGTGACCAGGCGGCTGACCATCGGCATGCGCACCGCCCCGCCCACCAGCACGATGTCGTCCAGTGCATCCGGCTGCAGCCGTGCATCGCGGATCGCCCGCTCGATCGGGCCGCGCATGCGCTGCAGCAGCGGATCGCACAGCCGGGCAAATCCGGCCTCGTCCAGTTCCCAGCGCAGCCGGCGTTCGCCCAGCGTCAGCTCCAGCGTGCTGCTGCCGCTGTGGCTCAGCTCGCGCTTGAAGAGTTCCAGGTGGCGCAGCAGCTGCGCCCTCTCGCTGTCGGCCAGGGTAGCCAGGTCCAGGCGCTGGTCGGCCAGCAGGGCCTCCAGCAGCACGCTCGAGAAATCCTCGCCGCCCAGGAAGTTGTCGCCGGCACTGGCATGCACTTCGATCACGCCGTCGAACAGCTCCAGGATCGACACATCGAAGGTGCCGCCGCCCAGGTCCAGCACCAGCACCCGGCCTTCACCCTCGCGCTGCTGCAGGCCATAGGCCAGCGCGGCGGCGGTGGGTTCGTTGATCAGGCGCTCCACGCGGATGCCGGCCAGTTCGCCGGCGGTGCGCGTGGCCTTGCGCTGCGCATCGGAGAAGTACGCCGGCACGCTGATCACCGCCTCTTCCACCTTCTGCCCCAGGGCGGCCTCGGCGTCGGCCAGCAGCGAGCGCAGCACCAGCGCCGAGAGCTCCTCGGGGCGGAAGCTGCGGTCGCCCAGGCGGGTCTGCCGGTCGGTGCCCATCCAGCGCTTGAAGTTCGCCACGCTGTGCGCCGGATGGCTGACCAGGCGGTCGCGCGCCGGTTGCCCGACCAGCACCGCGCCATCGGCCAGGCTGACCACCGAGGGCGTCAGCAGCTCGCCGTGCGCATTGGGGAACAGTCGACCGCCGCCCGCCTCGTAGATACCCACCAGCGAATGGGTGGTGCCCAGGTCGATACCGACGATCATGCTGCTTCCCTGACTGCATGTGATGGAGCAGCGATTGTAGGCCGACAACGTGGCCGATGAACGCGCCACCCCAACCATCGGCCGTTGCCCCATCGGGCCCCAGCGGCTATGGTCCCGGGCTGTTCTGTACTGCCGGAAACGCCGATGTCTGCCCGTAAATCCCTTCCTGCCGCCCTGGCCCTGGGCCTGACCCTCGCCGCAGGCGCCCACGCCGATGAAGGCATGTGGATGCCGACCCAGCTGCCGGAGCTGGCCAAGCCGCTGAAGGCGGCCGGTTTCAAGGGCGACCCGGCCGAGCTGGCCAACGTCACCGCGCCGCCGCTGAGCGCCGTGGTGCGTGCCGGCGGTGGCACCGCCTCGTTCGTTTCCGCCGATGGCCTGCTGCTGACCAACCATCACGTGGCGATGGGCGTGATCCAGTACAACAGCTCGCCCGAGCATGACCTCATCAACGGCGGCTTCATCGCCCAGGGCCGCGCCGACGAGCGCCCGGCCAATCCTGACTTCCGCGTGTTGGTCACCGTCGGCTTCGACAAGGTGACCGACCAGGTGCTGGCCCAGGCCAAGGGCAAGACCGGCCGCGCCTACTTCGACGCCGTCGATGCGGCCAGCAAGCAGATCGTGGCCGAGTGCGAGAAGGACGGCAGCGTGCGCTGCTCGGTGGCCAACATGTACTACGGCACCGATTTTTACCGCATCGCCCAGCTGGAACTGAGCGACGTGCGCCTGGTCTACGCGCCGCCGCGCGCGATCGGCAACTACGGCGATGAGATCGACAACTTCATGTGGCCGCGCCACACCGGCGATTTCACCCTGCTGCGTGCCTACGTCGGCAAGGACGGC
>DOKO01000194.1 GCA_003510825.1 Stenotrophomonas sp. | reverse complement strand
GGGCCGTACCTCCGGCTGGGTGTCGCATTGGCTGGAACAGCAGGTCGACCCGGAAATGAAGATCGGCCGTCCGCGCCAGGTCTACACCGGCGCAGACGTGCGCGACTACCAGGGCTGATCGCCTGCGGTAAGTCGTGAGAAGAACGCCCCGCACTGCGGGGCGTTTTTTTTTGCGTCGCGCCTGCCCTCGGCGCCGGCACCGTCCCCGGTAGCGCCGGGCCATGCCCGGTGGCTCTTGCCCCGGTAGATGCCAACCTTGGTTGGCGCCGTCGATTCAACGCGCGCGGACACGCCCGTGCCAACCAAGGTTGGCACCTGCCAGAACGTGAAACCCTGCGGGGTCAGCGCGCCGGGGCGAACTGCAGGCGGGTCCAGACCCCGTAGTGGTCCGACGCCCAGCGACCGCTGTCGTCGGGCTGGTCGAACAGGATCTTCGCTTCGCGCGCGACCATCCGGTCCTGCTGGAAGAAGATGTGGTCGATGCGCGAGGGCGCCTGGTAATAGTGCCGATTCAAGGTGCTGACGCCGGCCAGGTCGGTATTCACGTGCACGCTGCCGTAGCTGTCGCCGTAGTGGCTGCGCAGCTCGCTCAGGTCGCCCGCATCCACCAGTGCGTTGAAGTCACCGGCGATCACCACCGGCGCACCGGCCGAGGTTTCAGTGATGTAGCGCAGCAGGTCTTCCACCTGACTGCGGCGGATGCCCTGGCCACGCTCGTCGCTGCGCTCGTTCAGATGCGTGGCATAGACGTTCACCGGCTGCCCATCGACGTCGATGCGCAGGTGGGCCACGGTGCGGTAGTCATCCAGCGGCTGCAGCAGGTGCTCGCCGCGGGCCAGGATCGGGCGCCGGGTCAGCAGGGCGTTGCCATAGCGCTTGGGCGCACCCACCGGATCGGTGGAGACAAAGACGTACTTGTAGCCGAGCTGGCTGGCCAGCCACTGCGCCTGGTTACGCACGTTGCGGCGCTGGATCACTTCCTGCAGGGCGATGGCATCGGGCTGCAGGCGCTTGAGCTCAGCGACGATCGTGCGCCGCCGGGTCGGCCAGTCCTCGCGGTCATGGTGCAGGTTGAAGGTCACCATGCCCATGCCGGGCGCGGCCGATACCTCCGCAACGGCAGGTTCACCCGACGGCTGCGCCATGGCCAACCCCGGCAACGCCAATGCGATTGCCAGCCCCAGGGCGCGCAGTGCCACGTGCGCCCTCCCCTGCTTCAACGCCATGCTTACTGCCCCTTGCGTTCTGCGCGGCGCACCGCGCTTGGCACGTCGATCTCGATCCGCGCCGGCAGCTGGTGCACGCGCAGTTCGCGGTTGCTCCATTCGGCCGGCTCGCCATTGATGGTGGCCGCACCCGGTTCGCCGCTGTACGGCCACGGCAGCACCACGCCACCCGGCGGCGGCACCAGGCCCGGCTGCAGGTCCAGCACCAGCTGCTTGTCACTGCGCTGCAGGCGGTAGTTCAGCTGGCCCTGCGGCGTGCGCAGGCCCTGTACCGCGATGCCATCCCCCTGGAACCAGGCGGTGGGAATGCCGGCAGCCAGCACCAGCGCCTCATCGGCGTCGCGGTTGTAGGCGAACATGTCCAGTGCCGAGCGCACGAAGTCGGACGCCACCCAGGCATGCGGCAGGTCACCGACGAAGAACGGCTTGCGCGGCGTGCGCGAGACCACTTCGGCCCACTGGTTCCAGGCCTGCGGCGCACGATCCTTGAAGAAGAACTGGGTGGCCTGCCAGGCACGGTCGCGCCAGCCCAGGCGCACGAAGGCGGCCACGTTGCGCCACTCGTAAGGCGTGTAATCCTTCCATTCGCGCTTGCCATCGCGGCGCGCGACGAACTCGGTCCAGTAGCGCTCGAAGGTCGCCTCCAGTGCTTCCTGCGGCAAGCGGCCCTGCTCGCCACCCGGCGCCAGTGCGATGGTGGTGGAGGTAGCATCGAAATCACCCAGCTCGGCCGAACCAGGCAGGTAATCGATCCTGTGCTGCTGCATGGCAGACAGCAGCGAGGCCTGCAGGTCGTCGCGGAACTGGTCGCGCGACTCGCTGATCTGCATGGCTTCAAGCTTGCCCAGCTGGGCGGCCACCTGCGCGGCATCCTTGTAGCCGCGCAGCGCCCAGAAGTTGTCCCAGTACGAGTGCATCGGCTTGGCCGAATAGCCTTCGTGGCTGATCGAGGCCGGCATCATCCCGTAGAAGGCGGGATTGCGCGCGCGGTTCTCTTCGGTACGCTCGCTGGCGCGCAGCTGCTCCATGTAGGTGTAGGCGCCCTGCACGTGCGGCCACATCAGCTCCAGGAAGGTGCCGTCGCCGGTGTAACGCCAGTACTCGGCGATGTTGTAGATCAGCTCGCCATGGCTGTCGTTCTCCGGCACCGGGTCGCTGCCGCGGGCATCCACGCAGCATGGCACCTTGCCGTTCTCGAACTGGAACGGCGCATACCAGGTCACGTAATCGCGCACGGCATCGCTGCGGCCCATGCGCAGCAGGCCTTCGGAAATCATCGCGCCATCGCGGATCCAGCTGCGCGCATACGAACGCGTACCCGGCTGCAGGCGCGGGCCGACGCGCGAGATCAGCATGTGCGCCACGGCGGTACGCAGGGTTTCCACCAGCGGCTGGCCCGCCGCAGGCACCTGCAGGCTGACCACGCCCAGCTTGTCGCGCCACATCGCCGCGACCTGCTGCTGTGCCTTGGCCACGTCCAGCGCCTGCGGCTTCCAGCCGCCGGTCTGCGGCAGCACCACGGCCACCTCGCGGCTCTGCCCGGGTTCGAGCTTGATCGTGTACAGCAGGGCGCCGGAGGCCAGGCCCGTGGAATCCTTCACCGCCGTGGTCGCCGGGAACTTACCCGAGGCCAGGTGCATCGCATCGAGCTTGCCATCGAACGTGGTGGCAAAGCGTGCGTCCGGGGCCTGCAGCGGGTAGATGCGCGGCTCGCCGTTGACCCGTACCAGCTGATCGCCCACGTCCAGCGCTTCGATGCGGCTGAAGCCGCCGGTGGTGTTGAGGAACTGGGTCGGCGGGTTGACCTGCCAAGGCCGGATCGCCAGCGCCAGGGTGTATTCGTGGGCGACCTTGTCCGGGTTGCTCAGGCGGTAACGGCCGATCAGCTGGGCGCGGTCGGGCGTGCCCTGCACGAAGCTGGTCACCGACAGGCCGGCCTTCTCATGCACCCAGTCGACCGTGGCGATCGGCAGGTAACGGTCCTGCAGCGACTGCGTGGTGGCCACGCTGGACCAGTCCAGCAGCTTGCCGTCCAGGCGGATGAACGGCTCGATGCTGAAGCTGCCCTTGGCCGGCTCCAGCGCGCCATCCTCGCTGATGAGGGCCTGTTCCTGACCGCCATCGAGGCCGAGCAGGGTCCAGTACGGCTGCTCGCCGACGTAGGCACGCGGCAGCGAACCGCGCGGCAGGTCTGCGGCCACCGAGGACAGGAAGGCATTGGGCGTGGCCGCGAATGCCAGCGGCTTCAGCGCGATATCGCGGATGCCGTAGCGCCAGTTCGGTCCATCTTCCAGGTCAAAGCGCACGTAGCGCGCATCGGTATCGGGCAGCGCCAGCCAGTCTCGGCCGCCACCGCCACCGGTGACCTCACGTACAGTGCGCCAGTCACGGCCGTCCTCGGAGGTGCGCACGACGTAACGGGTCGCCTCCAGGTTGGGCAGCCAGTCGATCACCGCACCGCCGATTTCGCGGCTCTTGTGCAGGTCCAGGCTGATGGTCTGCTGCTTGACCCCGCCGCTGACCCAGAACGTATCGCTCTTGCCGTCGATCATGCGGTCCTGCAGCGCGGTGGCCGTATCGGCGATCACCGACGGCATCAGCGCCGAGTCATCCTGCGGCGGCAGGCCCTGCAGGGTCAGCTTGTCGAAGCACACGGTGCCGCGGCCACCGACCTTGCTGTAGATCGTGAACTCGACCGCGGCGCTGCGCGCCATCTCTTTCTCGGCCGACGGGCCCCAGGCCTTGTCGATCTGCCGGCGGCGGTATTCCACCGGCGTCCAGGCCTTGTTGAAGCTGTAGCCGGGGCGGTTGACCCACCAGACGTTGTCGCCGCTGGCATCGATCAGCTTGAACTGCAGGTCGTTGCGCGGGGAATCACCGCGCAGCTGGAACCCGAACCGGTAATTGGCCGGGTATTCGATGTTCAGCGCACGACGGATGCCCACATAGCCGGAGACCTTGTGGAAGTCGTAATCCAGGCACAGCGCGCGGCCGCCGCCGGCGCCGCTGACCGGCCGCAGCGAACCGCTGACCTGGTCGGACAGCACCAGCTTCCACGCGCTGATGTCGTCGAAGTCATCCAGCACCTTGGGCGCCGGCAGCGCCGGTGGTGCGGCGATCGCCAGGGAGGTCCACAACAGGCCCAATCCAACGGCGATCGCTCGCTTCATCCCTTGACGCTCCCCAACAACAGACCTTGGATGTAGTACCGCTGCAGGACCAGGAACAGGGCCAGCACCGGAACCACGGTGACCACCGCGCCGGCCATCATCATTTCCACGTCCATGATGTGCTCGCGCGAGAGGGTGGCCAGCGCCACCGGCAAAGTGTAGTGCTCCTGGTCGGTCAAGACGATCAACGGCCACATGAAATCGTTCCACGCGCCCATGAAAGTAAAGATCGCCAGGGTCACCAGCACCGGCTTGAGCATCGGCAGCACGATCTGGAAGAAGATGCGCAGCTCCCCTGCCCCGTCGATGCGGGCCGCTTCCAGCAGCTCGTCCGGGATGGAACGGGCGTACTGGCGGACCAGGAAGATGCCGAACACGCTGGCCAGCGCCGGCACGATCACGCCGCCGAAGTTGTTGACCAGGCCCAGCTGCTTCATCAGCAGGAACAGCGGCAGCATCGCCACCTGCGCCGGGATCACCAGCGCGGCCATCAGCACCTGGAACAGGCGCTCGCGGCCGACGAAGTTCAGCTTGGCGAACGCGTAGCCGGCCATGGTGTTGAGCAGCAGCGAACCGAAGGTGATCGCCACCGACACCAGCAGGCTGTTGGCGAAGTTGCCGCCCATGCCGGTGCGCGCGAACAGCTCGGTGTAGTTGTGGGTGGTGACGTGCGAGGGCAGCAGCGGAGGCGGGAAATGGGTCGCCTCACCCTGCGGCATGAACGACACCGAGAGCATCCACAACAGCGGTGCCAGGCTGACCAGGGCCAGCACCAGCAACGCGCCATTGATCATCCACGGGTGCCAGCGCGACTGGCCGATCTCACGACTCATACCAACTGCCTCTTGCGGCCGAAACGCAGCATCACGGTGGTCACCGCCAGGATGATCAGGAACAGCAGGAACGCCACCGCGGAGGCGCGGCCCAGGTTCCACCACTTGAAGCCTTCCTCGAACATGAAATACAGCACGCTGACGGTGCTCTGCAGTGGGTCGCCGCGGGTCATGACGTACGGTTCGGCGAACAGCTGGAAGTAGCCGGACACGGTAATGACGCCGACCACCAGCAGCACCGGGCCGAGCATCGGCAGGGTGATGTGCAGGAACTGCTTCCAGCGCGAGGCGCCGTCGATGCGCGCGGCCTCGTACAGGTCATGCGGGATGGCCTGCAGGCCGGCCAGGAAGATCACCATGTTGTAGCCGAAGTTCTTCCACACGGCGAACAGCATGATGGTGGGCATCGCCCAGTTGGGGTCGCCCAGCCAGTCGATCGGGCTGATGCCGATGTGGCCCAGGCCGTAGTTCACCAGGCCATAGCTGGTATGGAACAGGTAGCGCCAGATCACCGCCACCGCCACCAGGGTGGTCACCACCGGGGCGAACAGCGCGGTGCGGAACAGCGCCTTGAAGCGGGCGGCGGGCGCATTGAGCAGCATCGCCGCGCCCAGCGACACGCTGATCGACAGCGGGACGCCGATCACCACGAAGTACGTGGTGTTCCACAGCGACTTCCAGAACATCGGCGTCTGCAGCAGGTCGATGTAGTTGCCCAGCCCGACGAAGCGCAGGTTGGCACCGTCAGCCAGCGCGTACAGGTCGAAGTCGGTCACGCTCAGGGCGAGCGCCGAAGCGACCGGCAGGCCGAAGAACACGCCCAGCACGAGCAGCGAGGGGCCGGCGAAGATCCAGCCGGCGAGGGACGAACGTTTCATTGCGGGCTCCCGGCCGCGACTGCACTGGTCGAGCCCGAAGGGGCCTCGCTGCGCTGCAGGCGTTGTTGTTCATGCATCCAGCGGCGCTTGGCCAGCACCTTGTCCACGCGCTGGTCCAGCTCTTCCACGGCCTTGTCCTGCGGCATGCCGCCACGCACCACCTTTTCGGTGACGATGCGCATTTCCTGCACGATGCGCTCCCATTCGAGCACCTTCGGCGTCGGCTTGACGCGCTCCAGCTGGTCACGGAACGCAGCGGCCAGCGGATCGTTGGCCAGCGACGGCGCGTTCCAGGTGCTGCGGCGCGGCGGCAGGTCGCCGATGATGGAATGGAAACGGGCCTGGATTTCCGGGCGCGACAGGAACTCGATCAGCTTCCACGACGCTTCCTTCTGCTGCGACTTGCGGAAGATCACCAGGCTGGTGCCGCCGGCGATGCCGGCGCCCGGACCGTCCGGACCCGGCAGGGCGGCAGTGCCCCACTTCCCTTCCAGTTCCTTGGGCTGCAGCTTCTTGAACTCGCGGATGTTCCAGGGGCCGGAGATGTAGAACACATTGAAGCCGCGGAAGAATTCATCCCAGACGTTGGAGATCTGCGTCTCGGACATCTTCGGCGCCCAGCCCTGCTCGAACATGTTCGCGTAGAAGGCCAGGGTGCGACGGAAGCCGGGGCTGGAGAAGTTGCCGCGGGTGTCGTCGTCGCGCAGCAGCGGATCAGGCTGCTGCAGGGCCAGCGACAGCTGCTGCTCGAACTCGTTGATCGGCATCAGCACCGCGTAGCGGTTTGGCCCCTGCATCTTCTTGATCGCGGCCATCTGCTCGTCCCATTCCGCCCAGGTGCGCGGCGGATGGTCGAAGCCGGCCTGCGCCAGCAGGTCCTTGCGGTAGTAGATCAGGCGGGTATCGACGTACCACGGCACGCCCACCAGCTCGCCATGGATCACGTTGGTATCCCAGATGCCCTGGAAATAATCCTGCGGATCGACCACCGACGAATGCTGCACGAACGGCTGCAGCGGGGTCAGCGCGTTGAGTTCGGCGAACTCGGGCACCCAGGTGTTGCCGAGCTGGCAGACATCGGGCAGGCCGTCGGCGGCGAACGCGGTCAGCAGCTTCTCGTGCGCGGCCGTCCAGGGAATGTTCTGCACATCCACCTTGATGCCGGGGTTCTCGGCCTCGAACTCGTGGATGAGTTCGCTGACCACTTCGGCCTCGCGGCCCATGGCCCAGAAGCGGACCGTGGTGGTGCCCTGCTCGGTGCGCGCGCAGCCGGCCAAGGCCAGTGCGGCCATCGCAGGCAGGGCCCAGCGTCGCAGGCGGTCAATCCAGTCTTGCACCTTGTTACTTCCCCTGGCCCGTGTTGCGGTTGGCATTGTTCTTCTGTTCCTGCGCGGCAGCCGCGCGTGATTCTGCGATACCGACCGCACGTGCCGCCGCGGCCTTCTCATCCTTCTCCAGCACCAGCGGCTGGAACGACCCTTCCGGGGCCAGCCAGCCACCGCTGAAACCGGCCCGTTCCAGGCCCTTGCGGATGTACGGGTTCTTCTTCATCACTTCCCAGACGAAGTCATTTCGGTAGTTGGCGATCATCGTCAGGATCGGGCCCTGGTCGATGGCGATGTAATCGCTGGCCACCCAGCCGCGGTCCGGCACCATGCGGCCGGTCTTGATCGGGATGTCGTAGTTGAAGCTCGGGTTGAACGAATCCAGGAAGCCGTAGCTGGAATAGATGTAGTCGCCGTAGCGCTTGTGCATCTCCAGCGTGGCCGGGATCACTTCCTCGGGCGCGAACACGATCGAGGAGATCGCCGCGGTCGGGGCGATGGTGCCGTCATCGAAGTTTTCGCGCAGGCCGGCGCCGCGCGAGGAGTAATGGCGGAACTGGCGCTGCTCGCCGCGGTACTCCTGGGTGGTGTTCTGCGGGCCATCGCTGGCGGTCAGGCCCCACACGTTCTCGCCGTAGTCCTTCCACTGCATCGGGTTGGCGATGGCGTATTCGCGATGGGCCAGCGCGGCCGAGCGGCTGTTGAGGAAGTAGGTGCTGCCACGCTCGCGCATGTAGGCATCCTGGATGTCGCGGAAATCGATCCAGACATGGCTGTACTGGTGGCCGAACAGCGGGCCGAAGGACAGGTATTCCTGGCCCTGGTAGACACCCCAGTCGTTGTCGTAGGTACGCGTCCACACCGTCCACGCATCCGGGCTGACCGGGTGGCTGGGCGAACCCAAGGCGAGGATGTAGACCATCATCGCCTCGTTGTAGCCCATCCAGTCGTGGTCGATGAAGCCGCTCTCCGGGAACCAGCCCATCGAGATCAGCGGCGCACGCTGCTGCAGCCACGGCCAGTCGACCTGCTTGTACAGCTGGTCGGCGATCTGCCGGATTTCCTTCTCGCGCGGGTCATCGCCGTCGTAGTACGACTGGGCAAACAGCACGCCCATCATCAGCAGCGCGGTGTCGACCGAGGACAGCTCGACCCAGCTGTCGTAGCGGCGGCCTTCCTGCATGTCCAAGAAGTGGTAATAGAAGCCCTTGTAGCCGGCCTTGCCGGTGCGCTGCGGGCCCATCGGCACGTCGCGGAAGAACTTCAGCGTGGTCAGGGTGCGGTCGATCGCCTGGTTGCGGCTGACCCAGCCGTTCTCGATGCCGATCGGGTATGCGGTCAGGGCGAAGCCGACCGAGGCGATGCTGGCGAACGGACGCGACGGGTAGCGGTCCGGGGTCAGGCCGTTGAGTTCGTTGGTGGTGTCCCAGAAGAACTGGAACGTGCGGCGCTCGATGTCATCGAACAGCGGCGGCAGTTCCGGCTTCATCGGCCGCGGCGGTGCGTCGGCCTCCAGCAGGATCACCGGCGGCTTGGGCTTTGCAGGCTCCTGCTGGGCCGGTTTGCAGGCGGCGATGGCCAGGGTCATCGCAGCGGCGGTCAACAGGTGGCGTGCCTGCATGGCGCGGTTCCTCCGGAGAGCTGATCGATGGGAAAGCATAACGTCCAATGGCCTGAAATCGTTTACAAACCGAACTCTTAAAAAACCACGAAACGTGGTCGGAGAACTGCTGCCATTGTCCAGTCCCCTGCCCCGTCATCGCAACGGTGCAGGGGGCTGGACAATGGACCGGCCCGGGGGCCGGCCATTGCCAGGTCCCGATGCCAGCGGCAGGCCACTGGCATCGGGGTGTTGCCGTACATCACTGCTTAGAAGCGGAAGCCCACTTCGGCCTTGACCTGACGCGGAGTACCGATGATGTCGCCGGTCTCGTTGTAGCTGGCCTGCAGCTTGCCGTTGGTCTTGATGTAGTTGTAGGTGGAGAAGTTGTCGAAGTTGAACACGTTGATGATGTCGATACGAGCGTACATCTCGGTGTCACCCGGCATCTTGAACGTCTTCGTCGCCTGCAGGTCGACCGAACGGTAGCCGAAGATCTTGCCACCCAGCAGGAACTTGCCGTTGGCGTTCGGCACGGCGGCCTGCGGGGTCGGCAGCGTGTAGCCGCTGGCCTGCGGAATGCCGTACCAGTCGTTGACGGCGGTCGGGGTGGCCAGGGTGATCTTGCCACCGAAGGTGATGCCCCAGAAGCCAGCGTACGAACCGGTCACCACCAGGCGGTGGCGCGGAGCACCGTTGGAACGGATGGTCGGGTAATCCTCGATCAGGCCGCGGTCGAAGGCGTACTTCTCGTTGATGTCGCGGTTGTGGCGCGCGGTCGTCCAGGTGTAGGCGATCGAGGTGCCCCAGCCGCTTTCCTTGGTGAACGGCTTCTGCGCCGACAGCAGGACCTGGGTCGCACGGGTCTTGATGCCCTGCTGG
>DOKO01000195.1:6887-7071 GCA_003510825.1 Stenotrophomonas sp. | reverse complement strand
GTCGCCCAGGCTGGCCAGTTCGCGCAGGCGGTCGGGGTGGGCTGCCGCCACGCCCAGCCGCAGGCCGGCCATGCCGTACAGCTTGGAGAATGTCCGCAGCACGATCAGGTCATCGCGCTGGGCAACCTGTGCGATCAGGCTGGGCTGATCGCTGTACTGCAGATAGGCCTCGTCCACCAGCACG
>DOKO01000195.1:0-6699 GCA_003510825.1 Stenotrophomonas sp. | reverse complement strand
TAGGCCTCGTCCACCAGCACGCGGGTGGCGGACGGCTTGTTGGCCAGCAGCCACGCCAGCTCGGCCGGCGGGCTGATCGAGCCGGTTGGGTTGTTGGGATTGCAGACGTAGATCAGCCCCGTCGGCTGCGAATGCGCGGCTGCCGCCATCGCGCGAAGATCGTGCGCACCGTCATTGCGCAGCGGGACTTTCTGCACCTGGGCGCCGCGCGCTGCAGCCATGTCACCGAGGGTTTCGAAGGTCGGGTCGGCAACCACCAGTGCCGCCTGTGGGCCGGTCCACAGCGTGGCGGCGCGGTTCAGCGGCTCGCTGGAGCCGGGGTACAGGCGCACGTGGTCGGCCGGGATGCCGGCCTGGGCGACGAAGGCATCGCGAACCTGTCCAGCCAGGGCGAACCGGTAGCGGCCACTGCCGGCAATGCTGTCGCGTGCAGCCTGCTGGGCGGCGGGCGAGGGGCCGTAGGGGCACTCGTTGAAGCTGAGCAGGACCGGGCCGGTGGCGGGAGCCGCGGCGGCCTGCGCCTGGCCGAGGCGGGGCAGGCCGCTGCCAGCGGCGACGAGGCCGACACCGGCCAGTTGCAGGAAGTGGCGGCGGGAAGCGGGCAGGGTCACGGGCAGGATTCCGAAGGGCAACCGCCGCACGCTAACGCTGGTGGGGTGCGGGCGGCAAGCGGAGGTTTTGTAGAGTCGAGCTTGCTCGACTGCTGTTGCCCGGCCAGTCGAGCAAGCTCGACTCTACAAGGGCGGCAATCCACGGCCGAGGTCAGAGCCCCTTCGGGGATCCGACCCTGAGCAGGGCGGGCATGACGAGGCCTGACGCGCGGGCGCGGTAGAATTCACGGCCATCCCAGAAGTATCGGATCCCGATGAGCTCCAGCCCCGCCGAACGCGCCGAAGACCTTCGCCGGCAGATCGCCCAGGCCAACCGTGCCTACCACGAGCTGGACGCGCCGGAGATCCCCGACGTCGACTACGACCGGCTGGTGCGCGAGCTGGAAGCGCTGGAGCAGGAACACCCGGAACTGGCCCGCGCCGACAGCCCCACCCAGCAGGTGGGCGCGCGTCCGTCCGGGCGTTTCGCCGAGGTGCGCCACGCGGTGCCGATGCTGTCGCTGTCCAATGCCTTCAGCGATGAGGAAGTGGCCGATTTCGTGCGCCGCATCGACGAGCGCCTGGGCCGCCGCAGCCTACGGTTCTCGGCCGAACCGAAGATGGACGGCCTGGCGATCAGCCTGCGCTATGAAGACGGCCAGTTCGTGCTGGGCGCCACCCGCGGCGATGGCAGCACCGGCGAGGACGTGACCGCCAACCTGCGCGAGATCGGCGACATCCCCAAGCGACTGCACGGCCAGGACTGGCCGGACGTGCTGGAAGTGCGCGGCGAGGTCTACATGGCACGCGCCGATTTCGAGGCCTACAACGATCGCGCGCGCCTGCACGGTGGCAAGGTACTGGCCAACCCGCGCAATGCCGCGGCCGGTTCGCTGCGCCAGCTGGATGCAAAGATCAGCGCGCAGCGCAGGCTCAGCTTCTTCGCCTACGGCACCGGCGAAGTGCAGGGCGGTGAACTGCCCGATACCCATTCGGGCACGCTGGCGCAGCTCGGTGCGTGGGGCTTCCCGGTGAGCGGACTGTGCAAGGTGGTCGACGGCACCGATGGCCTGCTCGGCTATTACCGTGACATCGGCGAGCGCCGCGACGGCCTGCCGTTCGATATCGATGGCGTGGTCTACAAGCTGGATGACCGCGCCGGCCAGCAGGCCATGGGCTTCGTCTCGCGCGCACCGCGCTGGGCTATCGCGCACAAGTTCCCGGCGCAGGAACAGAGCACCACCGTGGAGGCGATCGAGATCCAGATCGGCCGCACCGGTGCCGCAACGCCGGTCGCGCGTCTGGCGCCGGTGGCGGTCGCCGGTGTGATCGTGTCCAACGCCACCCTGCACAATGCTGATCAGATCGCACGCCTGGACGTGCGCGTGGGCGACAGTGTGATCGTGCGCCGTGCCGGCGATGTCATTCCCGAAGTGGTCAGCGTCATCCTTGACC
Source organism: Stenotrophomonas sp. (assembly GCA_003510825.1). GTDB lineage: Bacteria > Pseudomonadota > Gammaproteobacteria > Xanthomonadales > Xanthomonadaceae > Stenotrophomonas. The sequence goes on along the minus strand of DOKO01000195.1, from coordinate 4,654 downwards.
GTCGTCCGCAGGGCACTACCCCGTGGCAGATGCCGACCCGCTGCCCGGTGTGCGGCTCGGAAATCGTGCGCGAAGAAGGTGCCGCCGCGTGGCGCTGCTCGGGCGAACTGTCCTGCCCGGCGCAGCGCAAGGAAGCCATCGCGCACTTCGCATCGCGCCGCGCGATGGATATCGACGGCCTCGGTGACAAGTACATCGAAACCCTGGTCGACGCCGGCATCGTCAAGCGCGTCGCCGATCTGTACCAGCTCACCCGCGACCAGCTGCTGCACCTGAAACTGGTGCTCGACGCGGAGGATCCCTCGGCGCTGGCCAACAACCTGAAGCCGCATCTGCCGGCCGAAGGCAGTGGCGACGTGCTGAAGGCCGTGCTCAAGCTCGACGGCCAGGACCCGGCGTGGCGTGCGCAGGCGCTGGTGCAGCCGGCGGCGTTTGAATGGAACACCAAGAAGATCGCCACCAAGTGGGCCGACAACCTGATCGCCGCCATCGATGCCAGCCGCGAGGCCAGCCTGGAACGGCTGCTGTTCGCGCTGGGCATCGAGCACGTGGGCGAGAGCACGGCCAAGGCGCTGGCGCTGTGGTTTGGTGATCTGGCGCTGATCCGCCGCCTGCCGTGGCCGCTGTTCAAGCGCGTGCCGGACATCGGTGGCGAAGTGGCGCGCTCGCTGGGCCACTTCTTCGAGCAGCAAGGCAACCAGGACGCCATCGACGCGCTGCTGCAGGTCGGCCAGGTGCGCATCCGCGATGCCCATCCGCCGAGCGCGAAGCTGCGCGAGGGTCTGGATTTGGCCCAGCTGCTGGTGGAAGCCGAGATTCCCGGCATCACCCGTCTGCGTGCGGAAAAGCTGGTGGCGGTGCTGCCCAGCGCACAGGCCGTGCTCGATGCCGAGCATGGCCAGTTCGTCAATGCCGGCCTGCCCGATGACACCGCGCGTGGAGTCGCCCAGTGGCTGGACACCGATGGCCATGGCGCGATGCTGCTGGCGGCGGAAACCGAGATGCAGCACATCCTGGCCAAGGCGCCGGCGCTGGCCGAAGTCGTGGCCGGTCCGCTGGACGGGCAGACGGTGGTGCTCACCGGCACCCTGTCCCAGCTCACCCGCGATGCCGCCAAGGACCGCCTGGAAGCACTGGGTGCCAAGGTGTCCGGCAGTGTCTCCAAGAAGACCAGCTTCCTGGTGGCGGGTACCGAGGCCGGCTCCAAGCTGGACAAGGCGCAGTCGCTGGGCGTGCCGGTGTGGGATGAAGACCGCCTGCTGGCCTACCTGGCCGAACACGAATGATGACCCCGCCGGGCGCCGCGCGCGCCCGGCCTGATGCACGAGAGGACACCCGATGCAGACCGCCCCGCTGGATTTCCGCCTGGCCACCCGCGCCGATGAGGAGGTGCTGATCGCGTTGATGCGCGAGTTCTACGCCGAGGACAAGATCGAATTCGATGACGCACGCGTACGCCGCGGCGTCGATGCGCTGCTGGCCGACCCGCGCAACGGCGAAGTGTTGCTGTGGCTGGATGAGGCGGGCGAGGTCTGCGGCTACGCAGTGATCGCGATGGGTTTCAGCCTGGAGCAGGGCGGTCACTTCGTGCTGCTGGACGAGCTGTACCTGGCCCACCGCGCGCGCGGCCGCGGCCGTGGCAAGCAGGCGCTGGCCACCTGCGAACAGCGTGCGCGCGGGCGCGGTGTCAGCCGCATGCGCCTGGAGGTGAATCACCACAACGAGCTGGCGCGGCGCCTGTACCTGGCCAGTGGCTACGTCGATGACACCCGCGATCTGCTGACCCTGCCGCTGGACCATCCGCGCCCGGAGGGCATTCTGTGAGCGAGGCCCTGATGCGCGCGCTGCAGCAGCGTGCCGCGCTCAACGCGCTGCTGCGCCGCTTCTTTGCCGAGCGGGACGTGCTGGAAGTGGAAACGCCGATCCTGTCGGTGGCCGGCAACACCGAGCCGAACATCGACAGCTTCCATACCGACTTCAGTGGCCACGTCGATGCCGGTGGCCGCCGCCGCTGGCTGCGCACCTCGCCGGAATTCCCGCTCAAGCGGCTGCTTGTCGCCGGTGTGGGCGACTGCTACGAACTCGGCCGGGTGTTCCGCAACGGCGAGGCGGGTGGACGCCACAATCCCGAGTTCACCATGCTGGAGTGGTACCGCGTGGGCTGGGATCACCATCGCCTGATGCAGGAAACCGCCGAGCTGGTGCGCGAAGCACTGGCGCTGGTCGGGCGCACGGCAACCCTGCACGTGCTCAGCTACCGCGAACTTTTCCAGCAGCACGCCGGCGTCGATCCGTTCGATGCGGACGAAGCGGCGTTGCGCGCGGCGCTGGGTGAGGTGCACATCGACCCGGTCGGCCTGACCCGCGATGACTGGCTGGACCTGCTGATGACCCATCGCATCCAACCGCACTTCGATGACGCGGTCATGACCGTGGTCCACGACTGGCCGGCCAGCCAGGCCGCGCTGGCGCGCATCCGCGCGGGCACGCCGCCGCTGGCCGAGCGCTTCGAGTTGTACCTGGGTGCGGTCGAGCTCGCCAACGGCTATCACGAGCTGAACGATGCCGGCGAACAGCGTGCGCGCTTCGAGCGCGACCAGCAGCGTCGGCACGAACGCGGCCAGGTGCAGCCTGCGCTGGATGAGGCACTGCTGTCCGCCTTGCCTGCGATGCCGGCCTGTGCAGGCGTGGCGGTCGGCGTGGACCGCCTGCTGATGGCGATGAACCGCACGCCACGCATCGCCGATGTCCTTGCGTTTGATTTCGCCCACGCCTGAACGACCGCGCGCACGCTGCGCCTGAACAAAAACAACGGATTTCGCGCTTGATTCAGCAAGCACGATGATGGTCTTATCACGCCTGATGCAGGACACTGGCATCGTGGTTCATCCGCTCCGTTGGGGAATGCTTTGGTCAAGTGGTTTGCTGTCGTCGCGGCACCGGTGTACTCCATGGCGATATGGGGCGGCGTGCTGCCGTCGTCGGCGTCTGCCCAGGCGGCGGGCTACGAAGGCGAAGTGGTGACCTGCGAATCGCGCGACATGGGCTGGGTGCACTGCGATATCGACGTCAGCAACGGCGTCGACCTGGTGCGCCAGCTGTCGAGCAACACCTGCATCCGTGGCAGTGAGTGGGGCACCGACCGCAGTGGCGTGTGGGTGACCCTGGGCTGCCGTGCCGAATTCCGTGCACGCGGCGCTGAAGGTACCGCCAGCTCCGCGGCTGCCGGCGAAGGCAAGAGCAAGCACCTGGTGCGCCGCGTGGTGCGCTGCGAATCCAATGGCCGCCCGCAGAGCTGCCCGGTGCGGCTGGATGGCGCGCCGGTGAGACTGCTGCGCCAGCTTTCGGTGCTGCCATGCCGCGAAGGGCAGGGCTGGGGCTACAAGCGCAATGAAGTCTGGACCAGCCGCGGCTGCCAGGGCGATTTCGAAGTGGCCGACGATGCGGGTCGCTTCGTCGACGTGGCCCGCAAGCTGACCTGCGAATCCAAGTCGAAGCGGCGGCGTTTCTGTGGTGCCACCATTTCCACCGAGGCCAAGGTCATCAAGCAGCTGTCCGGCACGCCCTGTGAGGAAGGCAAGACCTGGGGCTGGAGCCGCAACGGCATCTGGGTGGACGGCGGCTGCCGCGCCGATTTCTCGGTGAATTGAGCCCGGGCAGGCTCCAACCACGCGGGGCGTGGCCCTACAATGGGCCCATGAACACTGCCACCGACCTCGACTACGCCCGCTACGACCACATCCGCCCGATCCTGTGGACCGGCGATGCCCTGCAACTGCTCGACCAGCGCAAGCTGCCGTTCGTGGTCGAACACGTGGTCTGCCATGACAGCGACGACGTCGCCACCGCCATCCACGCGCTGACCGTGCGCGGTGCGCCGGCCATCGGCATTGCCGCCGCCTGGGGCGTGGTGCTGGCCGCACGCGAGGTGCAGGCTGCCGATGGCGCGCATGCCCTGCAGCAGCTGGAACCGGCCCTGCAGCGGCTGAACGCCTCGCGCCCGACCGCGGTGAACCTGGCCTGGGCACTGGCCCGCATGCGCCGTTGCCTGACCGCCGCCGGCGCCGACTGGAAGGCGCTGCTGGAGGCCGAGGCCCAGGCCATCGCCGAGGAAGACCTGGCCGCCAACCGCCACATGGGCGCGCTGGGTGCGGGCCTGATCGACGCCGGCAGCGGCGTGCTGACCCATTGCAACACCGGCTCGCTGGCCACCGCCGGCTTCGGTACCGCGCTGGGCGTGATCCGTGCCGGCATGGCCCAGCACCGCATCGCCCGCGTCTTTGCCGGTGAAACCCGGCCGTGGCTGCAGGGCGCGCGCCTGACCGTGTGGGAGCTGCAGCAGGACGGCATCGACGCCACCCTGATCGCCGATTCCGCCGCCTCGCACCTGATGAAGACCGGAGCGGTGCAGTGGGTGATCGTTGGTGCCGACCGCATCTGCGCCAACGGCGATACCGCCAACAAGATCGGCACCTACCAGCTGGCCATCGCCGCCCGCCACCACGGGGTGAAGTTCATGGTCGTGGCCCCGTCCTCGACGGTGGACATGGACACCGTGGACGGCAGCCAGATCGAGATCGAGCAGCGCGATCCGGGCGAGCTGTACGGCGTGGGCGGTACCCGCACCGTGGCCGAGGGCATCGCCGCCTGGAAC
>DOKO01000189.1:786-16640 GCA_003510825.1 Stenotrophomonas sp. | reverse complement strand
CGAGCCCATGCTCGGCTGCCTCTGCTTTTGTAGAGTCGAGCCATGCTCGACTGCTTTGGCTCTACCAAAGGGCAGGAGCAGCCGAGCATGGGCTCGGCTCTACAGAAAATCAGGAGCAGTCGAGCAAGCTCGACTCTACGAGTTGGCGCTTCGTGCGATGGATCTCCAGCGTCACATGTACCAGCTCTTCGTGCACGGCCAGCGCCCTGCGCAGCTGGTCGGCATCCAGGTCGGCATCGCTGGTAACCACGCTGGCAGCCACCGCGTACTTGCCGCGCCCCACCTGCCATACGTGCAGATCGGCCAGGCGCGCCGGCCACGGGCCCTGTTCGATCACTTCGCGCACTTCAGCCACCACGGGCGCATCCATCTGCGCATCCAGCAGCACGCGACCGCTGTCGCGCAGCAGGCCGACCGCCCAGACCGTCACCAGCACCGCACCGACCAGGCCCATCACCGGGTCCAGCCAGGCGGCGCCCCAGAGCTTGCCGCCCAGCAGGGCGACGATGGCCAGCACCGAGGTCGCGGCGTCGGCCAGCACGTGCATGTAGGCCGAGCGCAGGTTGAGGTCATGCCCGTGCGCGTGGCCGTGGGCATGCCCATGGGAGTGATCGTGGTGGTCATGGTCGTGGCCATGCGCATGGGCATGCCCGTGCCCGTGCCCGTGCCCGTGATGATGGTGGGCGTGGCCCGGGCTGTCGTGCAGCCACCAGGCGCACAGCAGGTTCACGCCCAGGCCGACCACGGCGATGAGGATGGCCTCGTCGTAGTGGATGGGCGCCGGTACCCACAGGCGCTGCAGCGACTGCACGGCCATCAGGGCGGCCACGCCGAGCAGGGCGATGGCACTGGTGTAGCCGGCCAGGATCTCGATCTTCCAGGTGCCGAAGGCAAAGCGCGGGTCGTGCGCATAGCGCCGCGCGCAGCGGTAGGCGAACACCGAGAGGCCGAGCGCAAGGGCGTGCGAACTCATGTGCCAGCCATCGGCCAGCACGGCCATGGAGTTGAACCACCAGCCACCGAAGATCTCGATGAACATCATGCTGACGGTGAGCCACATGGCGCGGCGGGTGTTGCGTTCGGCCAGCGGATTGCCGTCGTCGAACCGGTGATCGTGGCGGCGGGAGGCGGCGAGGGCGTCCAGGTGCATGGGGGCATTGGTGAGTGGAAGGATACCCCCATAGGGTATACGATACGGCCATGGCACATGTACACAAGAACCGGAAACAACTGCTGACCCGGGTGCGCCGCATCGGCGGCCAGGTGGCAGCGCTGGAACAGGCACTGGACCGCCCCGAGGGGGCCGCGGGCGACTGCGCGGACGTGCTGGTGCAGGTGGCGGCCGTGCGCGGCGCCGCCCACAGCCTGCTGATGGAGCTGCTGCACGAGCACCTGCAGGAACACGTGGTGGCCGCCGAGGACCCGCAGCAGCGGGCGGCCGAGGCCGAAGTGCTGGTGGAGCTGCTGCGCCGCTACGGCAAATAGCGGGGCAGTCGAGCAAGCTCGACTCTACGCATCCCGACCGGTAGCGCCGGGCCATGCCCGGCGGGGTGCCATGCGGCCTGTGCTGTAAGTGTTATATAGTAACATTTCCATCCGCAGCCCTCCGCCCCGCATGAACCCTGTTTCCCGCGCCGACCGCCGCCTGCCGGTCACCGTGCTGTCCGGCTTCCTCGGCGCCGGCAAGACCACCCTGCTCAACCAGATCCTGCGCAACCGCGATGGCCTGCGCGTGGCGGTCATCGTCAACGACATGAGCGAGGTGAACATCGATGCGCAGCTGCTGCGCGACGGGGGCGCCGAGCTGCGCCGCACCGAGGAAACGCTGGTCGAATTCAGCAACGGCTGCATCTGCTGCACCCTGCGCGACGACCTGCTGCAGGAAGTGCGACGCCTGGCCGACGCCGGGCGCTATGACTACCTGCTGATCGAATCGACCGGCATCGGCGAGCCCATGCCGGTGGCGGCCACCTTCGCCGTGCGCGACGAACAGGGCTTCAGCCTGAGCGACATCGCGCGGCTGGACACGATGGTGACGGTGGTCGATGGCAGTGCGTTCCTGGCCGACTTCGGTTCGACCCTGCGCCTGGCCGAGCGCGGCCAGCAGGCCGGCCCGGACGACGACCGCGGTGTGGTCGACCTGCTGTGCGAGCAGGTGGAGTTTGCCGACGTGATCGTGGTGAGCAAGGTCGACCAGACCGATGAGGACGTGCTGCAGGACACGCTGGCGGTGCTGCGTGGCCTGAACCGTGATGCAAAGCTGCTGCTGTCGTCGTTTGGCGATGTGCCGCTGCGCGAGCTGCTGGATACCGGCCGCTTCGATTTCGACCGTGCGCAGCAGGCGCCGGGCTGGGTGAAGGAGCTGCGTGCCCGGTGTGGAAGCGCTGAGGGCAGAAGCATCCACGCATGGCGTGGCTCTACTGGTAGATCCACGCCGTGCGTGGATGGCAGGGTCATCGGGCCGGGGTCAGAGCCCTCTTGCTTCGCAAAAGGGATCCGACCCCGGGTCTGTGTCGCGCCACTGCCAGCCATCGGCGCCCACCTGCAGCACCTGCGTCGGCCGCAATGCGCGCAGCAGGTGGGTGTCATGGCTCACCATCACCAGGCCTCCTTCCCATGCACCGAGCAGTGACTCCAGCGCCTGCAGCGCGGTCAGGTCCAGTGCGTTGCCGGGCTCGTCCAGCAGCAACAGCTGCGGTGCCGGTTGCGCATAGAGCACGCTGGCCAACGCGCCCTTCACCCGTTCGCCATCGCTGAGGCTGCTCGCCGGCCGCTGGATGCGCTGTGCGTCCAGCCCCAGCAAGGCCAGCCGCGTGCGCAGCTCGGCCGGGTCGGCACCGGGGTTGGCGGCCTGCACGGTGTCGAGGATGCTGCGCTCGCCGGCCAGCGCCAGCAGCTGCTGGTCCAGCAGCGCCAGCGGCGCATGCCGCTGCACCTCGCCCGCGCGCGCATCCATCTGGCCCGCCAGCACGCGCAGCAGGGTGGACTTGCCGCTGCCGTTGTCACCGACCACGGCAATGCGCTGGCCACGGCGGATATCCAGCTGCAACGGTGCGCTGCAGCCATGCGGCAGCACCAGGTCGTGGGCCTGCAGCAGCCGCGCGCTGCCACGCTCGCCTTCGCTGGCAAACAGTGCAAGTTCGGGTGCCGCCTGCACGGCGGCAGCGGCGCTGCGCAGCTGCTGCGCACTGGCCTGCAGGCGGTCGGCCTGGATCTGCTGCGCACGGCCCTGGGTGGCCTCGGCACGCTGCTTCTGCCCGCCCAGCAGGATCGGCGCCTGGTTGGCCTGCTTCGCATCGCGGTTGCCACGCGCCTGCCGCTGTTGCTGGCGCTCGTGCTGTTCGCGCGCGCTGCGCTGCTGCTGGCGGTGCTGGGCGCGGGCATGGTCGAGCTGGGCGGCTGCGGCATCGCGCTCTGCAGCGCGTGCCTCGGCGTAGTGCTGCCACGGCCCGCCGTAGCGGTGCAGCCCGTGCGCGTCCAGTTCCACGATCTGCTGCATGTGGGCGAGCAGCTCGCGGTCGTGGCTGATCACCAGCAGCCCGCCCGGCCACTGCTGCAATTGCTGGTACAGCTGCTGGCGGTTGCGTGCATCCAGATGGTTGCTGGGTTCGTCGAGGATGAGCCAGTCGGCGCCGCTGGCCCATGCGCCGGACAATGCAACGCGCATGGCCTGGCCACCGCTGAGGCGCGCGGCCGGCTGCGTGGGCTGCAGATCATCGGGCAGGCCGAGGGCACGCCATTGCTGCTGCAGGCGCTCGCGCAGGTCCCAGCGATCACCGATGCAGGCGAAATCGGCTTCGTCGATGCTGCCGGCTTCGATGCGCGCGAGCGCGGCCAGTTCAGCGCCGACGCCGGCCAGTTCGCCCACGGTGCCGCGTGGCGGGTAGCCCGGCGTGGGCAGCAGGAAGACCCGGCCGCTGCCGCGCACCTGGCCGCTGTCGGGCGTCAGTTGCCCGGCCAGCAGGCGCGCGAGCACGCTCTTGCCGGTGCCGTTGGCACCGACCAGGCCGGTGGCCACGGGTTCAAAGGAAAACGAGAGTTCGGAAAACAGCGATCGGCCATCGGCCAACCGATAGGACACGCGATCGAGCGCGAGGGAATGCGTGGTCATGCGACCTCCATGGGATGCCTGGTTCTCCCCTGCGCACAGGGGCGGGAAGAGTCGGGCCGTCTAGTGGAAAGACGGCGGCATCAATGGCGCATTGGTCGCGAGCCTCTTGGAGGAATGAGGGGGCAGTATAGCGCCGGTGGATGAATGGCCGCGGTGCCGATGCCCCGTCATCCACGCATGGCGTGGATCTACTGAGCTACGGGACGGTATCCAGCCGCGCGCCGATGAAATCGATGAACACCCGCAGCTTGGGCAGCACATGGCGGCCGGAGGGCCACAGCAGGTGGAAGGTACCGCAGGAATGCACGTGCTCGTCCAGCACGGTGACCAGGCGGCCATCGGCAATGGCATCGCGAACGGAGTGCACCGGCACGAAGGCCAGGCCGATATCGCGCAGGGCCAGTTCCACCCGCGCTTCGATGGTGTTGGCCACCATGTGCACGGGCAGTTCCTGTGCTGCCTGTTGGTCCGGCCACTGGATCGGCCACGGCTCCAGCTTGCCGCTGCTGGGGAACCTGTAGTGCAGCAGCGTGTGCTGCAGCAGGTCGGCCGGCGCCTTGGGCACGCCGCGCCGCTGCAGGTAGGCCGGTGATGCGACGATGCGCCGCGGGAACACGCCCAGGCGCCGGGCGTTCATCCGCGAATCGCTGGGTTCGCCCACGCGCAGCACGGCATCGAAGCCTTCTTCGATGACATCGACCAGGCGGTCGCTGAAATCGAGATCAAGGCGGATGTCCGGGTAGGCGGCCATGAAATCGGCGAGCAGCGGCAGGGTCAGGTCGCCCACCAGCGGCAGGCTGATGCGCAGGGTGCCGCTGGGTGCGGCGTGTGGCTGGGCCAGTTCGGTGCGTGCGGCATCGCGCTCGGCAAGGATGCGGCGGCAGCGCGCCAGGAACAGCTGGCCCTCGGCGGTGAGGGTGATGCTGCGCGTGCTGCGATGGAACAGGCGTACGCCCAGCGCGTGTTCCAGCCGCGCCACGCACTTGCCGGCGGCCGAGGCGGAGATGCCCTGCAGGCGGCCGGTCTCGACGAAGCTGCGGGTGTCGGCTGCATGCACGAAGGTCTGCAGGTTGGCGAGATTGTCGAGGACGGACATGCGGAAGCGCGGCGGGAAAACCGCAGGGTAGGGCCAGTTGCAGCGGGCGGCCAGCGAGCCGTTGCAACACTGCGGTGCAGGGCCGGTGTGCCGTGGCAGTCCGCGCAGGCCGCCGATTGCGGACCTGGGGGTCCACGAAGCACGGAGCGCCGACCCGCTTTTTGCCGCGGCGCAGGCTGCCTAACGTGGCGACCCTCCCCCAAAGGATTGCCCCATGAACGCTCTTCCTCTCGACGAACCCACGCCCACGTTGCCCGGCGTGGCCCACGTGCTGCAGCAGGCCCACCCGCAGCGCCTGGTGGGTGCGGTGGTGCTGGTGCGCGAGCACGGTGTGCTGCGCCATGCCGGCGCCACCGGTCTGGCCGACCGCGAGGCCGGCACGCCGATGCAGCGCGACCAGCTGTTCCGCCTGGCATCGGTGAGCAAGCCGCTGCTGACTACCGTGATCCTGCGCCTGGTGGCCGACGGCGTGCTGGACCTGGATGCACCCGTGCAGCGCTGGCTGCCGACCTTTCGCCCGGCGCTGGCCGATGGCAGCGTGCCGCCGATCAGCCTGCGGCAGCTGCTGAGCCACACCAGCGGCCTCGGCTATCGCTTCCTGGAAGCGGATGCGCAGGGGCCGTATGCGCGTGCCGGCGTCAGCGATGGCATGGACGCGAACCCGCTGAGCCTGCAGGACAACCTGCAGCGCATCGGCCAGGTGCCGCTGTTGTTCGCACCAGGCAGCCAGTGGCTGTACTCGCTGGGTGTGGATGTGGCCGGTGCCGTGGCCGAAGCCGCGAGCGGAAAGACGCTGCAGCAGTTGTTTGATCGCGAGCTGGCGCAGCCGCTGGGCCTGCGTGATACCGGCTTCAGTACCGCGCAGGGCGCGCGCCTGGCGACGCCCTATGTGAGCGATGCGCCGCAGCCGCACCGGCTGCAGGAAGGCGAGGTCGTCGCGCCCTTCGACGGCACGGTGGGCATCGAATACAGCCTGGCACGCGCCACCGACGCCAGTCGCTACGCCTCGGCCGGGGCAGGGCTGGTCGGCAGCGCCGATGAGGTGATGACCGTGCTCGAAGCGCTGCGCGATGTGCAGGCGTCTGCGTTGCTGCCGCCGGAACTGGCTGCAGAGATGGGCCGCGTGCAGGCCGGCGAGCAGGGGCCGCCCGATTCGCCGGGCTGGGGCTTCGGCCTGGGCTTTGCGGTGCTGCGTGATGCAGCCGCTTCGGGCACGCCGCAAAGCGCAGGTACCTGGCGCTGGGGCGGCGCCTATGGCCACAGCTGGTTCGTTGATCCCGCACGTGGCCTCAGCGTGGTGGCCCTTACCAACACCTTGTACGAGGGCATGCACGGCGCCTTCGTCGATGAGCTGCGCGATGCGGTGTACCGCGATCTGGAGGCAGCGCGATGAGCGGGCATGCCGTCGATGCGTCGTCGCCCGCGGGCGAGGCCACGCGTCTGCCGTGGAATGGCCTGCTGGCGCTGGCCGGTGGCAGCTTCATCACCCTGCTGACCGAAACCCTGCCGGCCGGCGTGCTGCGGCCGATGGGGCAGAGCCTGGGCGTGAGCGATGCGGCGGTGGGGCAGCTGGTGAGCGTGTACGCGCTGGGCTCGGTGCTGGCGGCCTTGCCGATGACCGCGCTGACCCAGCGGCTGCCGCGCCGGCCCTTGCTGCTGGCGGCGATTGCCGGCTTCGTGGTGGTCAATGCGCTGACTGCGCTGACCAGCAACTACACGCTGCTGCTGGTGGTGCGCTTCCTGGCCGGCGTGGGTGCAGGCCTGCTGTGGTCGCTGGTGGCCGGCTATGCGGCGCGCCTGGTGGTGCCTGAACTGCAGGGGCGGGCGATCGCGGTGGCGATGGTGGGTTCACCGTTGGCGCTGTCGCTGGGGGTGCCGGCGGGCACGCTGCTGGGCCAGCAGATCGGCTGGCGCTGGGCGTTCGGGCTGATGGCATTGCTGGCGGTGCTGCTGCTGGGCTGGGTGCGCTGGGCGGTGCCTGCGCTGCCGGCGGCCGGTGGTGGCCAGCGCACGCCGCTGGGCAGTGTCTGGCGACTGCCGGGGGTACGCAGCACCCTGCTGGTGATGGCGCTGTACGTGCTGGCGCACAACGTGCTCTACACCTACATCGAGCCGCTGGCGATCCTGGCCAACGCGCAGCACTGGCTGGACCGCGTGCTGCTGGCATTTGGCGTGGCGGCCGTCGCCGGCATCGGCATCGCCGGCTGGGGCGTGGATCGCCATCTGCGCGGGCTGGTGTGGGCGGCGGTGGCCGGCTTCGTGCTGGCGGTGCTGGCCCTGCTGCTGTGGCCGGGCGTGCCGCAGGTGCTGCTGCTGGCCAGCGTGCTGTGGGGCGTGGCGTTTGGCGCAGTGCCGACGCTGTTCCAGACCGCGGTGGCGCGGCGTGCGGGTGCGGCGGCCGATCTGGCGCAGTCGATGCTGGTGACCGGCTGGAACCTGGCGATTGCCGCCGGCGGCATGGCGGGTGGCGTGGTGTTGCAGTCGGCGGGGGCAGGGCAGCTGGCGTGGTTGCCGTTGCTGCTGCTGGCGGTGTGCGCGGCGTGGTTGTGGGCGCGGCCGAAGGCCTGGGTGTAGCGGCCATTGCATGGGAATGCCGGCCAGCGCCGGCACTACCAAGGGCGGCGTCATCCACGCATGGCGTGGATCTACTCCGCGGCCGCCCGTTCGATCGGCACGCTGCGCGGGTTCTGCATGTCCTCCCGCGCGGTGCCGTAGCGCTGCTGGCGCTGGTGGTGGAAGGCGATGAACGCATCGCGCGGCAGCGGCCGCGAGAACAGCCAGCCCTGGCCGAACTGCACCTGCTGGCTGTGCAGGTAGGCCAGCTGCGGTTCGGTCTCCACGCCCTCGGCCACCACCCACAGGCCCAGCTCCTTGGCCATGTCGATGATGTGCGGGGTAACCGGGCTGGTCGCGCTCTCGGTGCCGATGGCATCGACGAACGACTTGTCGATCTTCAGCGCGTCCAGCGGCAGCTGTTCCAGATACTGCAGGCTGGAATAGCCCACGCCGAAATCGTCGATGGCGATGCTGTGGCCGGCACGGCGTGCGGCGGCCAGCATGGTGCGGGCGCGGTCGGCATCGAGGAAGCCGCGCTCGGTGGCTTCCAGCCAGATCTGCTGCGGCAGGATGCCGCTGCCGGCCATGCGCTGGGTGATCGACTTCAACGCGCGGCCGCTGATGATGTCCTCGGCCGCGAGGTTGATGGCGATGTGCGCGCTGCGGTCGTGCACCAGCAGTTCGCGCATGTCCGATACCACGTTCTCGATCACCAGGTCGGTAAGTGCGGCGATCAGGCCGTGCTCCTCGGCCAGCGGCACGAAGATGTCCGGGCGCACCTGGGTGCCATCCGGACGCTGCCAGCGCACCAGCGCCTCGGCACCGACGCAGATGCCGGTCTCCAGCTCGATGATGGGCTGGTAGTGCAGGTACAGCTCGCGGCGGCGGATGGCGATGGACAGTTCGCCGCGCAGCGACAGGCGACGGCGCGACAGCCAGATCACCACGCCGGCGCCGGCAGCGGCCAGCAGCAGGCCCACTGGCACGAACAGCCAGGCCTGCTGGCGGAAGGTGGCGGCCAGGGCGGTACGCGGGCCGGTGGCGATGGCCAGCCACTCGTTGTTGCGGGCCGTGGCGTACAGGGTGACGTCGTCCAGGCCCTCGCCGGGCTGGCGCAGCTGCTGCAGCAGCAGGTCCGGGTTGATGCCGTCCTGCTTGGACAGCAGGCGGCCGTCGGGGCTGGCCAGGGCCAGGCGCACCTGCGGATCGGCGATGACATCGACGAAGCGGCGCGGATCGACCAGGGTGTCGTAGGAGCCGTAGAGAATGGACAGCACCTTGCGCTGCTCGGTGGCCTGCGGGCGCACGTCCACCTTGATGCCCGCGCCATCACTGGTGACGTGGTCGGGCGTGGGCGTGTCGACGTCGCCCTCGAACATGCCCCAGGAGGTGCAGCGCAGCTTGCCCGCCTCGAAGTAGCCCATCTGGTCGACCGACGGTGTGGTCATCACCAGGATCTGCATGCGCCGCACGTGCTCGGGGCTGCAGGGTGGCAGGCGTGAGGCCTCGGCGGCCTTCAGCACCGCCAGCGACTCCTGGTAGGAGACATCGGCGCGGCGCAGGGCACGCTCGGCGATCTCGTGCAGGCGCTGCTGTTCCAGGCTGACCGCGCTGTTCCAGGTGGCGTAGACCATCGCGGTGATCGGCACGACGGCCGCCAGGATCGCCAGCAGGGTCGCGGCGATGATGACGCCCAGGCGGCTCATGGCAGGTTTTCCAGGGGGCGGGGCAGGGCGCTGCGCATGGCGGGCCAGTCCTTGGTCGGATGCGCTATCTGAGCATGTTGCAGCCCCGGGGGGAAATGGTTGGGACGCATGCGCCTCCAATTTGACGCTTTCAGCCCTTCCAACGCTGGCGCTCGGCGCCGCAGAGGACTACCGTCGGAGACTTCACCCGCCCCTTCCCGCGCCCATGACCGAGCCCGCCACGCCCCCCGAACACCTGCGCCGCAGCCTGTCCAACCGCCACCTGCAACTGATCGCCATCGGCGGTGCCATCGGTACCGGCCTGTTCATGGGGTCGGGCAAGACCATCAGCCTGGCCGGTCCGTCCATCCTGTTCGTCTACCTCATCATCGGCGCGATGCTGTTCTTCGTGATGCGCGCGATGGGCGAGCTGCTGCTGTCCAACCTGCAGTACAAATCCTTCATCGATTTTTCCACCGACCTGCTCGGGCCCTGGGCCGGGTTCTTCTGCGGGTGGACGTACTGGTTCTGCTGGATCGTCACCGCCATCGCCGATGTCATCGCCATCGCGGCCTATGCGCAGTTCTGGTTCCCCGAGCTGCAGGCGTGGATACCGGCACTGCTGTGCGTGATGCTGCTGCTGGGCCTTAACCTGGTGACGGTGAAGCTGTTCGGCGAGATGGAGTTCTGGTTCGCGCTGATCAAGATCGTGGCCATCTGCGCGCTGATCATCACCGGTGCCGGCCTGGTGGCCTGGGGCTTCACCTCGCCCAGCGGGCATACCGCCTCGCTGTCCAACCTGTGGAACGACGGCGGCATGTTCCCGATGGGCCTGGTCGGCTTCTTCGCCGGCTTCCAGATCGCGGTGTTCGCCTTCGTCGGCATCGAGCTGGTGGGCACCACCGCCGCCGAAACCGCCGACCCGGAGCGCAACCTGCCCAAGGCGATCAACTCGATCCCGGTGCGCATCATCATCTTCTACGTGCTGGCCCTGGTGGCGATCATGGCGGTGACGCCGTGGCGCCAGGTGGTGCCGGACAAGAGCCCGTTCGTGCAGCTGTTCGTGCTGGCCGGCATTCCTGCTGCCGCCAGCCTGATCAACTTCGTGGTGCTGACCTCGGCCACGTCGTCGGCCAACAGCGGCATCTTCTCCACCAGCCGCATGCTGTACGGCCTGGCTGAAGAGGGCCACGCCCCGCGTGGTCTGTCGCGCCTGTCGCGCGCGGCGGTGCCGGCCCGCGGCCTGCTGTTCTCGTGCCTGTGCCTGCTGGGCGGCACCCTGTTGATCTACCTGATCCCCAACCTGGTGACCGCCTTCACCCTGGTGACGACGCTGGCGACGGTGCTCTTCATCTTCGTCTGGTCGCTGATCCTGGTGGCCTACATGGTCTACCGCCGCCGCTACCCGGAGCGCCACGCCGCCTCGATCTTCAAGATGCCCGGTGGCGTTGCCATGTGCTGGGCCTGCCTGGTGTTCTTCGCCGGCGTGCTGGTACTGCTGAGCCTGCAGGCCGACACCCGCCAGGCGCTGGTAGCCAGCCCGGTGTGGTTCGTGCTGCTGGGCGCGGGGTACTGGCTGCGGAGCAGGAAAGCGAAGTAAGCCATCGTTTTCCCACGTGGGGTCAGAGCCCGTTGCGCAGCAACGGGATCCGACCCCGTGCCGACCAACGGTCGGCACCCACCAAAGCAGAACGCCGTTCCGACAGACCGCGGGAAACTGTCGAAGGCGGGGTGGGTCCGGTGGCAGGGGTGTGAGCCGCATGGGCCCGAGGCATGCCTCGGGCGGGTTGGGCAGGACGCCCAACCCCGGTCTTGCCGTGTGCGCAGGACAGCGCACACGAGCAAGCGGCGACCTAGCCCCCATGGACGGGTTCACGGCGTCCCCTGCCACCGGACCCACCCCGCCATCCCACGGAAAGCCAGCTTCTGCCTTTGACGTTGACGTTGATTCGGCGGGTGCAGGGCGCAGCCCTGCCAGAACCCACCGCATTCACCCGGAATTAGCGGGCGCGGCCGGATCATCCGGCCGCCATGACCCTCCGCCTCGCCCTTGTTGCGCTGTTGCTGCTGCCTGGCCTGGCCAGCGCCCGCACGGTCTACCGCTGCGTGCAGGGCAACACGGTCAGCCTCGCCACCGCACCAGAGCCCGGCTCGCGCTGTACGCCGAAGGAGATCGACGACAACGCCATCCAGGCCCCCAACCTGTGGGGCAACATGGGCGTCTTCAGCGGCGTGCTGTATGAGCGCGAGCAGGACGGCGTGCTCGTCTATTCCACCCGCAACCTGCCCGGTTCGCGGGTGTTCCTGAAGTTCACCGTCGCCACCCCGCCCGGTGAGCCCGCCCACGAGGGCCTGGGCAAGGTCGGCAAGCCGCAGCTGGCCCAGCACGCCAAGCAGTTCAAGGCAGCCGCCAAGGCCACCGGCGTCGACGACGCCTGGCTGCGCGCGATCGCCCACGCCGAAAGCAACTTCGATGCGCTGGCCGTCTCCAGCAAGGGCGCGCAGGGCGTGATGCAGCTGATGCCCGAGACTGCACTGGAATACGGCGTGCGCGATCCGTTCTCGCCGCAGCAGTCCATCGACGGCGGCGCCCGCTACATGCGTGCCCTGCTGCGCCGCTACAACGGCGACCGTGCCCTGTCAGCGGCCGCCTACAACGCCGGCATCGGCGCGGTCACGCGCTACAAGGGCGTGCCGCCGTATGCCGAAACCCTGGCCTACGTGGACAAGGTGATGGCGCTGTACACGCGCTATCGCGAGGCTATGGGCATCCGCAGCGAAGTGCCGGCGAAGTAGCGCTTACTCGAAGGGGTAGAGCGCATGCCGCCCGCGCGTGCCGACGGCGGCGATGGCATCGCGTACGTCGGCGCGCTGCAGCACCTGCTGCAGGAGCACCTCACGTTCGGCGGCCAGTGGCCATCTCGGAATGTCACCGTACTGCTGCGCGTCGTGCAGCATGTTCTGCCGGGTATCCACACTGCGCAGACGTCGGATGACTTCTGCCGCGGCATCGTCCTGGCGGCCCTGGGCCAGCAGCGCATGCAGGTAAGGATCGCGATCATTGCCCGTACGCGCGGCAATGGCGGCGGTCGCGCGTTCCACGCCCGCCGTGTCACCCAGCTGCTGGTAGGCGACCACCCGCACCAGGTCGGCCACGCTCTTTCCGTAGTCGCTGATGTCGTACAGTTCTGCCATCAGGGCCAAGGCCTGCGCCGGTTGTCGGCCATCGGCCAGCCACAGGGCCAGGTTCAACTGCTGGCTGATGGAGGCATGGCCACCGATGCCGAAGATCATGGCATGGCGTAGCGTGGCTATCGCCGCGTCGGCCTGGCCCAGCCGGCGCTGTGCCTCCGCGCGCAGGTTGAGCAGCCAGGCCATCTCCATCATGCCCTCATCGTCGTGCGCAAAGAACGCGGGCGTGGCGTCGGCGAACGGCGCACTGGCCTCCAGAACGCCAGCGTTGTCGCCAGCCTGCAGCAGGGCGGTCAGCAATGCAGTAACGCGGGGCAGCTGGCTGGGGTGTGTCTGCACGTTGCCGCGCAGCAGGGCCACGTAGGCGGGCAGTGCCGCCTCTGCGGAGAGCGGTGTGGCACGGGCCGCCATCGCGGCATCGAAGCGGCGGTCAATGCCCAGGTGCAGCAGCGGCATCGGCTGGTCGATGCGCGCGACCGTGCGCTGCAGGGCCTCGGCCTGGCCCGCATCGGCCTGCAGTTCGGCCAGTCGTTGCCAGCGGTGCTGGGGATCCTGGCCCTGATCGGTCCACTCTGCATCGAACAACGCCTGCAGCAGCGGCTGAAGCGCTGCATTGTCGTCCCGCAGGGCCTGTGCCAGATAGTTGATCAACGCAGGTTCGAAGCGTGCGCTGGCATTGCCGCTGTTCCACGCCAGCGCCTCGCAGAGGGCGCGTGCAGCGTCGGCGGGGCGGCCGGCACGCGCATGGAACAATGCTCGCGTGTCGCGCGGATAGGTCCGCTCCGGCGTGAGCGCCTGAGCCTTGCCCAGCAGGGCCAGCGCCTCCTCGGTGCGCTTGTCCTCCAGGGTCAGCCATGCCTCCAGTTCATAAGCGTTGGCCTGCACTTTATTGCCGCTGCGCGCCAGCTTCGGGTCGGCCCGCAGGCGTGCCAGCAGCACCCCGGCGCGGACGAAATCGCCTTGCTGGGCAGCGGTCCAGCCCATCTCCAACTGCTGGGACGGGGTGGCCTCGGACATCGCGCTGGCCAGTTTCTGCGGCGGAAGATTCGCGGCCCCCAGCAGCGGTACGAACGACAGTGACACCGTGAGCAGCAGGGTACGGGCAAACGCATTGCACATGGCCGGGTCTCCGGAAGCGGATCAGCGTGAACTTTCGTCGCCAAACAGGTCGTAGCGTTCGATGCGGCCTACTTCGGCCACGGCGGCCAGGACATCGGGGCGTGCCTTCAGCTGGCGCCAGCGTGCATCCAGCGCGGCATCGGCAGGCAGGGAAGCGACGGTGCGCAGGTCCTGCAGGGACTGCAGCGTGCGGCCGCGCAGGGTCTTCGAATGTAGCTGTGCGATCAGCACCGCAGCGGCGTCATCGAGGCGTCCATCGACCAGCAGCAGTTCGCAGTGCACCTCGCGCCCTTCGTCACCCAGCGCCTCGACCCGGGCCAGTGCATCGGCGGCGGTCGCTGCATCGCCGCGATGGCGCGCGGCCCTGAAGCGGATGTACTGCTGGCGACCGGTGCCCAAAGGCGCCAGCCCGTCCAGCGTGGCGGTGGCGGCCGCCGCCTCTTCGTAACGGCCCTGCGAGGTGAGCAGCAGGCCGACGTTCAACTGCAGTGCCAGTGCATACGGCGTATTGCCGGTCACCCGAGCACCGGCCTGCACGGTCTGCAGCGCCGCGTCGATCTGGCCCATGCGGCGCTGCGCGAGGGCGCGGCTCGCCATCAGCCAGCCGACCCAGCGCAGCTGCGGACCGCCCAGATGTTCGCCCTCGGCCACGGCCTTCGCCAGGCCATCGGTGATGGCCAGTACCTGGGCATGGTCGCCCAGGGTAAGGGCCGCCACGCTGAACTGTGCAAGCGCTGAATCCAGGCTGCGGTCGAGCACGGAGCGCACCCGCAGCGCATCCATGTTGCGCTGGGCGGCCTGCTGCGGGTCGAAGCGCGGATCCGTGCGGTCGACATAGGCATCAAAGCGCTTGTCGCTGCGCAGCTGGATCAGCTCCATCGGTGCATCGATGCGGGCCACGGCGGCGCGCGCGGCATCGGTGTCACCCGCTTCGTGCTGCAGGGTGGCCAGGGCCAGCCACAGGTCGTGCGGCTCGCTGCCGTCGCTCAGCCAGCGGTTGTCGAACAGCGCCTGCAGGAAGGCGCGGCGTTGCGCCGGCATGCCCTCCAGGGAACGCTGCAGCTGGCGGACCAACGGTGCGGAGATCTGCAGCGGCGAGGACGCATTGCGCAGGGCGCGCACCAGAAGGGCTGCGGCCGCGTCCGGGTGTTCCTGCGCAACTTCGACCATGCCCAGGATGTACAGCGGCAGGACCGCGTCCGGTTGCAGGGCCAGGGCCTGCTGCGCGCGCTCGCGCGCCTGTGGGTAACGGCGCAGGGCGGCCGCCGCCGATGCCGCGGCACTGAGGATGTTGACGCGCTGGGTGATCGGCGCCGAAGCCATGCGCGGGTCGTCCAGCAGCGCATCGAACGCCGCCGTCGCCTGCAGCAGACTGCCCTTCTGTGCCAGTGCCTGTGCCTGCGCGGCGAGGGTGTCGATCGGGGCGCGGGTCGCGTCCGGGGCGGCGGCAGGGGTATCAGCTGCGCGCAGGGCGCCGGCCGGAGCAAGCAGTGCTGCAGCAAGCAGCACGGCGGACATACGAGGGGACATGCAGACAACCTTCCGTGGAATGCGCAGATTGAAGCCTGATTGCAGGGCCGTTACAAGCGCCGCGCTCGACGCCGTTGCAGCCAGCGTCTATCGTCGTGGCCTCTTTCAGGGCAGGGCGAACGCGAGCGATGGCACGGCGGCAATGGATGGCGGTGGGGGTAGTGGTGGTGGCAACGGCAGCCGCGCTGGCGGCCACCTGGTGGGAACGCCCCGCACAGGCACCGGAAGCACCCGTTGGCCCGCAGCCGACGCCGCTGGCCTGGACCGCGCAGATCGAGCCGCTGGCCGGTGATGGCCACCCCGGCGACCGCGACGGTGCCTCGGCCCAGGCGCGCTTCGCCGAACCCTATGCGCTGCTGCGCACCGCCGATGGCAGCGTGTATTTCACCGATGCCGGCGACAACAACCGCATCCGCCGCCGGCTTCCCGATGGACGCGTTGAAACGGTGGCCGGGCAGGGCGAAGGACTCGCCGATGGGCCGGGCCTGCAGGCGCGCTTCAATACGCCGTCGGGCATTGCCGCCGACGCGCAGGGCAACTTGTACGTGGCCGACACCGGCAACCA
>DOKO01000189.1:0-619 GCA_003510825.1 Stenotrophomonas sp. | reverse complement strand
GCCGACACCGGCAACCACGCGATCCGCCGCATCGGCACCGATGGCCAGGTGACCACCGTGGCTGGTGGCACGCAGGGCTTTGCCGATGGCCCGGCCGCACAGTCGCGCTTTGACGGCCCGATGGGCATTGCCGTGGACGCGCAGGGCCAGGTGTTCGTGGCCGATACCTGGAACGACCGCATCCGGGTGATCGGCACCGATGGCAATGTGCGCACGCTGGCCGGTGGCGATCGCCCCGGCTTCGTCGATGCGGTGGGTGGCGAGGCCCGCTTCGATACACCGGTGGCACTGGCCTTCGATGCGCACGGTGCGCTGCTGGTGGCCGACTTCTTCAACAACGCGGTGCGCCGCGTCGGTGCCGATGGCACGGTGAGCACCGTGGTTGGCAACGATGGCGTCATCAACGGGCCGCTGTCGCTGGCCACGACCCACGATGGCGTGCTGTACGTGGGCGACTTCGGCGGGCGCATCGTGCAGGTAACCCCGCAGGGCCACCAGATCGCACTGCTCGGCAACGACCGGTTGCCGCGCCTGGCCCGCCCCAGCGGCTTGGCCGTGGAGGACGACGGCAGCCTGCTGGTGGCCGACGCCGCCGGTTACCGCGTGCACCGCGTGCGAC
>DOKO01000186.1 GCA_003510825.1 Stenotrophomonas sp. | reverse complement strand
ATAGGTCGAGCCATACACCGGCGAGAAGTTGTCGTAGTTCTCGCCGGGGTAGTACATCGAGCCCAGCGCAGCCAGCGACTGCGCGGGGTACTTGGCCAGGGTCTTGTTGAACTCGTAGGACGCCGCCGGAATCAGTGGGCTGTGCATGCTCTTCGGCGAGGGCTCGAAGTAGTACGTGCTGTCCTTGCCCATCTCGTGGAAGTCGATCTGCACGTTCGGGTACCACTGGTGGAACACGGCCAGCTTGGGCCGCGAATCCTGCTGGGTCAGGGCCAGCCAGTCGCGGTTGAGATCGGTGAAGTAATGGTTGGTGCGGCCCTGCGGGAACGGTTCGACATGTTCCTTGTCGGCCGGGTCGGACGAGGCCGGGTCCGAGGCCCAGGCGTTGTGCCAGTTCGCGGCGCGGTCGCGGCCGTCGGGATTCTGCGCCGGATCGAACAGCACCACCGACTGCTGCAGCCACTGCTGGGTTTCGGCGCTGCGGTTGGCCACCAGGTAATAGGCGGTCAGCATCGCCGCTTCGCCGCTGGAGGTTTCGTTGCCATGCACGCTGTAGCCCAGCCAGACCACGACGGGGCTGTCACCGGCCGCGCTGCGCGGTTGCGCCGGGTCGACCAGGGTGGCGTGCTGCTGGCGGATCTGTTCGATGCGCGCCTGGTTGTCGGCGGCGGTGACGGTGGCGATCAGCAGCGGCCGGCCTTCGTAGCTGCGGCCGATCTCCTGCACGCGGATCTTGTCCGAGTGCTTCGCCAGTTCTTGGAAATAGGCCACCAGCTGGTCATGGCGGGTGTAGCGGCTGCCGATCGGGTAGCCGAGGAACTGCTCGGGGCTGGGAATGGCGGCATCGAACGCGGCAGCGTCGGTGGCCTGCGGGAAGAAGTACGCACTCTGGGCCTGCGCCGGCAGCGGCGAGGACAGGACGGTGGCGGCGGCAAGCAGCAGCGGAAGAACGGCACGGCGGTGGAAGGACACGGTGACTCCCCAGGAAACAGGACAGCGGCAACGCGGCCGGCCACGGGTTGTGGCCGGCCGTGGCGATGGCATCAGAAGCGGTAATCGAAGCCGAGGGTGAAGTAGCGGCCACGCAGGTCGTACTGGCTGAAGTCGTACGGCGCGCGGATGCCCGGGAACGAGGCGTCGTACGGCGGCGTCTTGTCAGCCAGGTTCTGCACCTTGGCGTACACGGTCAGCTTGTCGATGCCGGCATAGGCCAGGTACAGGTCGAACTGGTTGTACGCATCGATGCGGTCCTGCACGGCCGCGGCGGCGGTGCTGGCCTTCTGGTCGTAACCGCTGGTGTAGTACCAGGTGACGGCTGCGGTGAAGTCGCGGAAGGTCCAGTCCAGCGTGGTGGTCGCCTTGTTCTTCGGCAGCGTTGCGCCGAGGTTGCTGCCGGCGTAGTCCACCAACGGGCCACCGACCACGGTCGGGCGACGGTAATCACGCACGTGGGTGTAGGCCGAGGACAGGGTGAAATCGCCCAGCGCGGCGGTCGGGATGCGCTGCCGCAGTTCGACGTCGATACCCGAGGTCTTCAGCTCGCTCAGGTTCTGGTAGCGGTTGAACACGGCCAGCAGCTTGCCGCGTTCGTCGCGCTGCACGGCACCGGCGACGTTGTCGTTGACCAGGGTCTGGGTGTTGTTGGTGCCGACCAGGTTGTCCAGCTGGATGCGGTAGTAATCCACGCTCAGGTTGGTGTTGGCCCACGGCGAGAGCACCACGCCGAAGTTCACGCTCTTGGTGCGCTCGGGCTTCAGCTCGCTGTTGCCGACGGTGAAGAAGGTGGGGTTCTGGCGCGAGCCCGGCACGTCCGGATCACGCGGGTCGACCACGCTGCCGTAGGCGATGCTGGTGCTGTTGGAGTTCTCCGACAGCGACGGCGCACGGAAGCCTTTCGACGCCGAGGCGCGCACCAGCAGGAAGTCCAGCGGCTGCCAGCGCAGGCCGAGCTTGGGCGAGAACGCATCGCCGAAGTCGTCGTAATGGTCGGCACGCGCGGCGGCGGACAGTTCCAGGCCCGTGGCCAGCGGCACGTTCACTTCGGCATAGGCGGCGCTGACCTTGCGCTCGCCGTGCACTTCGGCAATGGCCGGGCGCACCTGCAGGCCGGCGTCGATCTGCCAGGGGTTGTTGGAATCGAGCTTCTCGCGGCGCCATTCGGCACCGGCAGCAAAGCCGATGTCGCCGGCCCAGGTGCGGCCCAGGGTGCCGGAGATCTTGGCATCCACGCCCTGCAGCACCGATTCGGCCGGGCGCAGGGTGGAGATGTTGATCGCATCGATCACCGACTGCGGGGTGGCCGATGGGTTGAGCAGGTTGTAACTGCCGCTGGCCAGCGCATCGGCCAGCGCCCAGCGGTTGGCGAAGCCGCCCGACACGGTCTCGCGCTCGCTGCTGCGGGCGCCGAACGCGGCCACTTCCCAATCCCAGGCGGCGGTGCTGCCGCGCAGGCCGACCACGCCGCGGTAGGCGGTGGAGCGGTTGGTCTTGATGGTGCCGCCGAGGTCGAAGAAGGTGTATTCGATCGGCACCGCGCGGCCATACGGGTTGTACGGGCTGCTGGCCGGCAGGTTGGACGATACCGGTTCGGCCAGGCCGGTTTCCGCGTTCAGGGCGAAACGGCCGCTTTCCAGGGTGAAGAACGGGCTGCTGCCGAACCAGGCGGCGCTCTTGATCTGGCTGTACAGCACTTCGCCGAAGGCTTCGACGTTCTCGCCGAGGCGGAAGGTGCCGTTGGCATACGCCTGGTAGCGCTTGGTCGAGGGAATCAGGGTGGTGTACGGCGCCTGGTTGAAGCCGCAGGTATCACCGGCCAGACCGTCGATTGGCGCGCTGGCGACGCGGGTGGTACCGGTGGGGCAGTTGCCGTCGGCATCGAGCATCGGCACCGAGACGCCGTTGATGAGGTAGCGCGCGCCCTTGGCCGACCAGCCGTTCCAGCGGCCGCCGGGCTGGTCGCTGTAGATGCCGCTCTTGGTCAGGTTGCGCTCGTCCTGGTCCAGGCGCTCGCGGTTGTAGCCCTGCAGGCTGAAGAGGATGTTGTAGCCATCGGTATCCAGGTCACCGAGGCCACCGACGAACTTCAGGTTCTGCTCGTGCAGGCCGCCCTGGTCGGCACCGCCGAAGCTGCCACCGAGTTCGGCGCCTTCGAAGTTCTGCCGGGTGATGATGTTGACCACGCCGGCCACCGCATCGGAACCGTACACGGCCGAGGCGCCGTCCTTGAGCACTTCAATGCGCTCGACGGCGACCAGCGGCAACGCGTTGAGGTCGACGAAGGTGTCGGACAGGCCGCCGGCCGGGAAGCCGTAGTTGGCCAGGCGGCGGCCGTTGAGCAGCACCAGCGTGTTCTTCTGCGAGAGACCGCGCAGGCCGATGCCTGCCGAGCCGGACGCCCAGCCGTTGTTGGTGGTTTCGTTGGCGGCGTTACCGGTGTTGGCCGAGATCGAGCGCAGCACGTCGGCGACGGTGGCCTTGCCGGTCTGTTCCAGCTGCTGGCGGCCGATCACCTGCACCGGGTTGGACGCTTCGGTATCGGTGCGCTTGATGTTGGAACCGGTGACGCGCACGGCGGCCAGGGTGCTGGCTTCGCCACTGGCGTCGGCGGAGGTTTCGGCGGCGGCAGACAAAGGCGCGGCCAGAGCGACGGCCAGGGCCGCCACGAGCAGGGTGTGCTGGGGCATGACGATGTGGGGGGTGGTAGTGGGCGACGGAAGTTCCGCAGTAATCCATGCCAGGTCTGGCGCGACCAATAACATCTCTTCATACGGATATAAGAGAAGCTAACATCTCTTCATCCGGATGGAAAGGATTGCTTTACGGAAATCCAACAACCGGGACGGTCGCGGCGGCGGGGCCGGCGTACAATCGCGCCATGGAAATCTTCAAAGTCTTCATGCTCGAGGCGGCCCACCGCCTGCCCAACGTGCCGCCGGGCCACAAATGCGCGCGCCTGCACGGCCACTCGTTCCGGGTGGAACTGAAGGTGGAGGGCGAGCCGGGTGCGCAGACCGGCTGGATCATGGATTTCGGCGACGTCAAAGCCGCCTTCCAGCCGATCTACGACCTCCTGGACCACCACTACCTCAACGACATCCCCGGCCTGGAAAACCCGACCAGCGAGAACCTGGCGGTGTGGATCTGGAAGGAGCTGAAGCCGGTCCTGCCCGCGCTGAGCGAGATCACCGTGCATGAAACCTGCACCTCCGGCTGCCGGTACCGCGGCCCGGTCGCCTGATCAAGCCATTGATCCGCAAGGTTTTCTGAAGGCGCCTTGAGCGCCTTCCTATTTTTTGTTGCATTGCGACATGATCGGCGTATGCTGCATTGCATCAACCGCTTTCGATGCCGCCATGGCCAACGCCTTCGCCGATCGTTTCAGTGATGCCACCCGCCAGCTGGCGGCTGCCGCAACGCGCGCAAACCGATTGGCGCTGGAAAATGCCGAGAGCATGTTCGGCGTGCAGCTGAAGGCGATGGAACGCAACCTGACCGCAACCGGCGGCTGGCTGGGCGAACTGGCCCGCAGCGAGGATCCGGCCGGGTTGCTGCCCAAGGGCGCACAGCTGTGGCAGGACAACCTGCAGCGGCTGGGCCAGGCCCAGCAGGACGTGGTCGATCTTGGCCTGCAGGCCGGTCGCGCCTGGTCCGACCTGGTGCAGGGCCAGACAGATACAACGGCGGACGCCACCGGCAACAGCCACTGACGTCACGCCCACGCTCATTGCATGGGTCCCTCCCCCCATGCAATCCGGACCCGGCAGATCCCTCCCTCTGCCGGGTCTTTTTTTGCCTGCGATTCCGGTGAAGCGCATCCACGCATGGCGTGGATCTACGGGTGCGATTCCGATGAAGCGGACGTGTCACGAGCGCCGCGGTGGTCACGCACACCGGTAGCGCCGGGCCACGCCCGGCGAGCGCAGCGGCGTCTCAGGGCCCCGCGCTCTCCGCGCGAGGCAGCGCAAACACGAACAGAGCGCCGGTCGCGCTTTCGCGCAGTTCGATGCGGCGGCCGTGCAGCTGCACGATGCGCTGCACGATCAGCAGGCCGAGCCCGCCGTTCTCGCCACGCCACGCACCCAGCGCCGCCGGTGCCTGGAACAGCTGCGCGCGCAGCGCCGGGGCCACGCCCGGGCCATCGTCGGCCACGCTCACTTCCACGCTGCCTTCGATGGCGCGCAGCTGCACCCGCACCTCGCCGCCTTCGGGCGCATGCCGCAGCGCGTTGTCGAGCAGGTTGGTCAGCACCCGCTCGACCAGGCCAAGGTCGGCACGCACCAGCGGCAGGCCCGGCGGGAAATCCGCATGCAGGTGCTGGCCGCGCGCCTGTGCGGCCAGTTCGAACTTCTGCAGCACATCCTGCAGCAGCTCCGGCAGCGCGAACACCTCCCACTCCAGGCGCACTTCGCCATGTTCCAGACGCGCCAGTTCGAACAGCGCGCGCGCCAGGCGGCCGACCTTCGCGCTCTGCGCCAGGGCGATGCCGAGATAACGACGGCGTTCATCCGGCGACAGCGTGGCTTCCTTCAGCGCCATCGTTTCCAGGTAGCCATGCAGCGACGACAGCGGCGTGCGCAGGTCGTGCGAGATGTTGGCCACCAGTTCGCGGCGCTGCAGGTCCTGCTGGCGCAGCTGCTGCCATTGCTCGCCCAACCGCTGCGCCATCTGCGCGTGGGCATGTTCGAGGATCTTCAGTTCGTCGCGCTCGCCGCTGCGCAGCGGC
>DOKO01000327.1:6294-6523 GCA_003510825.1 Stenotrophomonas sp. | reverse complement strand
CGCTGGCGGTCAGTGCCGCCGCGGCCAGCAGGCCGACCACTGCCAGCAGGCCCAGCTGTTTCCAGCCAAGCTGGCGCACGCCGCTGTAGGCCACGATCACCGCGAAGGTGATCCACGACGCGCGCGAACCGGCCAGCAGCAGCACGATGGCCAGCGCCGCACCGGCGAGCAGCCAGCCCGGCGTACCGAAGCGGCGTGCGGCAGGAAGCAGCAGGAACGGCGAGAGGCT
>DOKO01000327.1:0-6068 GCA_003510825.1 Stenotrophomonas sp. | reverse complement strand
CAGCAGGAACGGCGAGAGGCTGGCCAGGACCTGGCCGAACTTGAGGTTGCACGGCCCCAGCGGACCGCTGAGACGGTCGGCCAGGGCCATTTCCTCGGCCGGGCACAGCGCATGGCCGCTGACGGCGAGCTTCAATTGCTGCAGCGACCAGAACCAAGGGCTGGTGCCCGCCAGCGCCTGCACCAGCGCATCCAGCGTCCACAGGGCGGTGATCAGCGCCAGGCCACCGAAGATCAGGCGGCGCCGCTGCGGGGTGGCCACGGCAATCGCCACCAGCCACATGAAGGGCAGGTAGCGCAGGCCGGCGGCCGCCTTGGTCCACGACGCCGCCGGGTCGATGGCATCGAAGGCAGAGAACGCCTGCGGCAACCAGTAACCGAGGAACAGGATCGAGGTCAGTGCCCACGCGGCGGGCGTGAGCAGATGCGGGCGGCGCTGCAGGCGGCGCATGATCATGCGCACTGCGGCATACACCGCGCCGAGGCCGAGCACGGTTTCGGCGATGCCCGGCAACGGCCACAGGGCCACGTAGGCCAGCACCCACCATGGCGCCCAGCGCCCGGCGCGCTCGTCACCCGCGATGGGTGCGGCGTCAGCCTGCAAGGTCGGCATAGAGGCGGAGGGTGTCGCGCTGCATGGTCTGCAGGGTAAACGGGATACGGCTCGGCAAGGACGGCGGCCGCGCCAGCAGGGCCAGCGCACGTTCACCCAGCGCCCGTGCATCGCCCAGCGGCACGGCGCCGGCCGGCTGCAGCTGCTGCAGCAGTTCGCCCACGCCACCATGGTCCCAGCCCAGCACCGGGCGACCGACCGACAGCGCCTCGACCACGGTACGGCCGAATGCCTCGGGCTTGTCCGACAGCTGCAGGACCAGATCGCTGGCCGCATAGGCCTGGGCGATGCGCGCGGTCGGGGTGCTGATCTGCACCGCCTCGGCCACGCCCAGCGCCGCCGCCTGGCGGCGCAGCTCGGCCACGTAGCTTTCGCGGCCGGGCTCGTCGGTGCCCAGCATCCACAGCTGTGCCGGCACGCCGGCAGCGCGCACGTCGGCCAGCAGCTGCAGTGCGTGCGCATGACCCTTCAAGCGGGTGCCACGGCCCGGCAGCAGCAGCAGTGGGCCGTCGACCTGGGCCAGCCAGGGGTAATCGGCGGCCAGCGCCAGCCGCGGCCGGCGGTCGGCATGGGCCACGCGGGGGAACTGGCTGACATCGACGCCACGCGGAATGACCTGCAGGCGCTGTTCCGGCACCGTCGGGTAATGCTGGCGCACGTAGTCGCGCACCGTGTTGGATACGCAGATGACACGCTCACCGCTGGTCATCACCGCGCTGTAGCGGCTGGGCGAATTCAGGCCGTGCACGGTGGTCACCCAGTGCGGGCGCTGCGCGGCCGGCATCGCGCGGATCGCGTACAGGCCCAGCCACGCCGGCAGGCGCGAGCGCGCATGCACGATGTCCGCGCCGACCTCGGCGAACAACCGCCGCAGGGTGGGCAGGTGGCGCAGGGTCAGCAGCGATTTGCGGCCGATATCAAGGGTGAGGTGCTCGGCACCGCTGTCCAGCAGCGGCTTCACCAGGCGGCCACCGGCGGACACCACCAGCGCGCGATGGCCGGCGGCGACCAGGGCCGCAGCGATTTCCAGGGTCGAGCGCTCGACGCCACCGGAGTGCAGCGCCGGCAGCAACTGCACCACGGTCAGTCGGCGCATCGAGGTGCCTGCTTAGTCGGCCAGCACGAAGGTGGAACCGCAGTACGGGCACTTCGCCTCGCCGTTGGGCTCGTCTTCGATCGGCAGGTACACGCGCGGATGCGAGTTCCACAGCGCCATTTCCGGGGTCGGGCAGCTCAGCGGCAGGTCGCTGCGGTGCACGGTGTAGCGCTTTTCGGCGTTGGCGGGCGCGGTGGCGGTATGGCTCATGGCGGGTGTCGATGAACGGATTGCGAGGCCTGCGATTCTAGCACCTTGGGGCGGTCCGGCCGCCCCCCCTGCCCGTTCAAGGCCCCCGGGCGTGCCCGGGGGCCAGCGGCCCTACTGGAAGTCCAGCGACAGTTCCAGGAAGGCCGAACGGCCGAAGGCGTTGTAGACGCCCTGGTCGTAGTACGGCCAGTTGCCGTTGCTGCGGTCGATCGGCGGCATCTCGTCGGTCAGGTTGTTGACCGTCAGCAGCAGGCTGGCCAGGTCGTTGATGCGGTAGCCGACCGTGGCGTTCCAGGTGGTCCAGGGGCCGATGTTGCGCTGCTCGCCGCGGCTGTCCCAGGTGGGGGCATTGCGTATGCCGAAGGCGCTGGCGGTGAACGGCCCGCGCTTCCAGTTCACGCCCAGCGTGGCGCGGTACTGCAGCTCGTTGGAGTTGGCGCAGCACAGCTGGTCGTAGACCGGGTCGCCTTCCTTGTCCTGGGTGGTGTGCTTGAGCGGCCGGTAGTAGCCGGCATTGACCGCGAAATCACCCACCGACTGCGTGGCCCAGCGGTAGTCCAGCGCCGCCTGCACGCCGTTCTGGCGCTGGCTGGCGATGTTGATCGGGTACGAGAACACCTTGTCCACGCCGTTCGGGTTGAGCGGATCGGTGGCCGGCTTGCGCTGCACCTGGCCCAGCACCTGCTGGCAGGTGGGCGAGTTGATGTCGAACTGGGTCTGCCCGTTCTCCGAGACCCCCAGGCGGCAGTTGGCCTCGGTGTCGAGGATGCTGTCGGTGCCAAGGATGCGCACTTCGTTCTCGATGACCACCGAGTTGTAGTCCACCGACAGGGTCAAGGCGTTGTCCAGCGTCGACCACACCACGCCATAGGTGAAGGTGCGTGCGGTGATGTCCTTCAGGTCGCGGTTGCCGGTGCTGGAGGACAGCACCGAGAGGCCGGACTGGTCGCACTCGTCGAAGTTGTCGGAGGTGTACCCGGCCTGCCGGCATTGGTAGAGATCGGTGTTGGTGGTGTAGCCACTGCTTTCGCGCGAGAACAGGTAGAACATGTCCGGCGAACGGAAGGCGGTGGCGTAGCTGCCACGCAGCAGCAGCGATTCGATCGGCCGGTATTCCAGGCCCAGCTTCCAGGTGGCCTTGCCGTTGCCACCGCCGCCCTGCAGCGCGTACTTGTCGTAGCGACCGGACAGGTTGGCGCTGAACGTATCGATGATCGGCACCTGCAGTTCGGCGCCCAGCGCATACAGGTCACGCTGGCCCTGCGCCGAGGTGCCGGCGGTCTGCCCGCGGAACAGCACGCCCGCGTTGGGATCGGCCGACTGGTTGAAGAACTTCTCGCGCTGGCCCTGCGCGATCAGCGCGAAACCGACGTCGCCGGCCGGCAGGGTGAACAGCGAGCGATCGGTCAGCAGCGCCGTCACGGCGGTGCGCGACGCACTGGATGCTGCACGGTTGAGGCCGCTGAAGCTGTCGTACTGCTCACGGTTGATCGGCTGGTACAGCCGCGACAGATCCGGCGCGTAGACCTCGTAGCCATCCTGCATGCCCAGCATCGGCCCCAGGTAGTAGTCGTCAACGCCGTTCTTCGCCAGGAAATCGGTGGATTTGCGGGTGACGTCGGTGCTGGAGCGGTTGACGTAGACGTCGTAGTCGAAGCCTCCGAGCACGCCGCGCACGCCGGCGGTGATGTTGAGCGAGCGGGTGTAGACGCGCTGGTCCTTGGCATCCAGGCCGACTTCCTCCGGCGCGTAGATGCGCTGCCATTGCTCGTACTGGCCGCTGGTCTGGTTGTAGAAGGTCTTGTTCCAGAACGGGCTGCCACCGCTGTAGGTGGGCCGGCCGAAGCCGAACAGGATGTCCGAGTACAGCTCGGTGTCCGGGCTGAGGTGGTAGCGCAGGAAGGTGGTGGCGTTGACGTCCTGGCTGGAGTTGTACAGCGACGCGGTGCCGACGTTGTCAGGCGTGCCGCAGTAGTAGCCGCCACCGGAGATGTCACGGTGCGCGTACACGGTGCTGCCGCCGAACAGGTCCGACAGGGGCGCGCAGGTGGCCGCGCCCGGGTCGATGTAGGCGTTGGGGCCCATGCGCATGCGCAGGAAGCTGCGCGAAGGATCCTGCGGGCCGGTCGGGTTGTCGTTGACGCTGTCGATGCGGCTGCGGTCGAAGGCATAGATCGCCTTCTGGTTGGTGTATTCCAGCCCGTAGCTGATATCGAGGTTGCCGAAGGTCTGGCCGCTGCTGGCGCTGAAGCGCTGGCTGGAGCCGCCGCCCTGGCTGTAGCCGCCGACGCGGTAGCGCAGGTGGGTGCCTTCGACGCGGTCCTTCAGCACGATGTTGACCACGCCGGCAATGGCCGAGGAGCCATACACCGAGGACTGGCCACCGGTAAGCACGTCGATGCGCTCGACCATGCCCAGCGGGATGTTGGCGATGTCGGCGATGCTCGTGTTGCCGTTGTAGGCCAGCGGGTAGCTGTTGATCGGCCGCCCGTTGATGAGGGTGAGGGTGTAGCTGGGATCCAGGCCGAACAGGCTGATGGTCTTGGCGCCCGGGGTGTAGAAGCCGGTGCCCTGCGAATCCTGCACCGAGCCGTTCGACACCGGCAGCGAGCGCAGCGCGTCGAACACGGTGGTGAAGCCCTGCGCCTGGATCTGCTCGGCGGTGATGGTGGTGACCGGCGAGGGACCCTCCACCTGTGCGCGCGGGATGAGCGAGCCGGTGACCTTGACCGCATCCAGGTCGCGGGTGCGCGGCGGATCGGTGCCCTCCCCCTGCGGGGTCGACTGGGCCTGTACGGCAAGCGGCGACAACAGCAACGACGACATCAACAACGACAACAACCGGGGTTTCATCAAGCTCTCTCCAGAGGCGGATGACGGTCCAGCCGGTGGGGGGCGGACGGGAAGGTCGTGGATGGACGGCAGTGGCGGGCAACGGAGGGACGGCCATGGGGCCGGCCCGGATCAGGACATGCGGGGCATTCCGGTACAGGGGGGTGAGCTGGCCACTTTTAAATCGATCTAAGGCAACCTGTCAATAATTTGAAATGAAACGGTTTTGCCGGATTTGGATCGAACTAATTGCACTTGTCAGGGGGCAATGGGCTGAGGCAG
Organism: Stenotrophomonas sp.; assembly: GCA_003510825.1. Classification (GTDB taxonomy): domain Bacteria; phylum Pseudomonadota; class Gammaproteobacteria; order Xanthomonadales; family Xanthomonadaceae; genus Stenotrophomonas. The sequence continues at coordinate 1,036 of DOKO01000327.1, read as the reverse complement.
GATCGGGACGATTCCGACCCTGACCCGATCGCACGGCCCGACCCCCACCGGACCGGCATCGCCCCCTCCACTGCCCCCTGGGCGGCGGGCGCAATGCTGTCCGTGGTGCGTGCCGATGCGGGATCTGCCTGCCGCCTGCCCTACCGGGAGACCCTGCATGACCCTGTCCGATCCGCGCCGCGCCCTGCTTCCGCTTGCCCTCGCCCTGGCCTGCGCCACCCCCGCCCTGCCCGCACTGGCGCAGGGCCTGCAGACCTCGTTCGAAGCGGGCGAACCGGCACCGGCCAAGGCCGGCGGCGCCCTGCAGGTGCAGATCGGCAACGGCCCGGCCGAGCCCTATGCGGCCAAGCGCAACGTCGGCTACAGCGGCCTGCGCGCCCTGCACTACCAGGCCGGCGGTGGCAGCGCGCGGCGCGAACTGTTCAACACCGACCTGGCCATCGACGCCGATACCACGCTGTCCTGGCTGGTGCTGCCTGAGATCGTCGGCAAGGACACGGTGGCCTCCACCTACGTATCGCTGGACCTGCGCCTGGACGACGGCAGCCGCGTGTCCGCCAGCAGCGTGCGCGACCAGCACGGCATCGCCCTGGGCGCACAGGCGCAGGGCGATTCGAAGACGCTGTACCCGCAGCAGTGGGCACGCAAGGCCGTGCGCCTGGGCGACGTGCCGGCGCTGCGCGGCCGCCGCGTGGTCGCCATCGAGCTGGAGGTGGCCAGCGCCGCGGGCGCGCCGGTCTCCGGCTGGATCGACGACGTGCGCCTGGATGCGCAGCCGCGCAACGTGCCGCAGCGGGTTTCGGACTGGGTGCTGACCACCCGCGGCACCCAGGCCAACGGCACCTTCTCGCGCGGCAACAACTTCCCGGCCACGGCGGTGCCGCATGGCTTCAACTTCTGGACCCCGGTGACCGATGCCGGCGCGCTCAACTGGCTGTACCGCTGGAACGAGCAGAACGATGCGAAGAACCGTCCGCAGCTGCAGGCGCTGGCACTGAGCCACCAGCCCAGCCCGTGGATGGGCGACCGCCAGACC
>DOKO01000326.1 GCA_003510825.1 Stenotrophomonas sp. | reverse complement strand
TCGTTGATCAGCATGGTCTGGTGCGCCAGCCAGGCCGCCCAGGCCTGCTTGCCGATGTGGTTGAACACGCGCTGGCCCAGGTCGCCGGGGTAGGGCACGAAGTCCAGGCCCTCGGCATCGCGTTGTTCGTACTGGCAGAAGACGGTTCGGGGCATGGCACTCACTCGTGGTTGCGGGGTTTGGTGGCTCTGCGTTTCGGCGCCTTCACCGGCGTGCCGTCCAGCAGCTTGCGGATCGGCGCGGGCAGGCCCAGCGCCGGAAGTTCATCGGCGGCGACCCAGCGCAGCGCGGGTTCCTCAACGCGCAGGCCGCGCACCTGCCGCGACAATACCTGCAGGTGCAGCCGATAGTGGCTGAAAGTGTGCTGCAGCACCGGCAGTTCCTCGGCCTCTTCCAGCGAACCGTCGACATGGGCGTCGAACCAGTCCTGCAGGTCGCTGCCGGCGTCGGCCTGCGGCAGCGTCCACAGCTGCGCCCAGATGCCGGTGTCCGGGCGCTTCTGCAGCAGCACGCGCTGCTGGGCGTCGCGCAGCAGCAGGGCCACGGCTTCGCGCTCGGGCAGGGTCTTGCCGGGTTTCGGCGTGGGCAGGTCGGCGGTGCGGCCTTCGCGACGTGCCACGCAGTCTTCCTGCATCGGGCAGATCACGCAGGCCGGCTTGGCACGGCTGCACACGGTCGCGCCCAGATCCATCTGCGCCTGGGTGTAATCGGCCATGCGTCCGGTCGGCACCTGCGCTACATGCGCTTCGGCCAGCGACCACAGCTGTTTCTCGATGGCCGGAAGCCCGGGGAAACCCTCGATGCCGTGATAGCGGCTGAGCACGCGCTTGACGTTGCCATCGAGGATCGCGAACGGGTCGTTCCAGGCCTGGCTGAGGATCGCGCCGGCGGTGCTGCGGCCGATGCCGGGCAGGGCGTGCAAGGCATCGAAATCGCGCGGCAGGTCGCCGTCGTGCAGCTCCACGCAGCGCTTGGCTGCTGCGTGCAGGTTGCGTGCGCGGGCGTAGTAGCCGAGGCCGGCCCACTGTGCCATCACCGCGTCGTTGCTGGCGGCGGCCAGGTCGGGCAGGGTCGGGAAGTGCTGCAGGAACCGCTGGAAATACGGAATGACCGTGGTTACCTGAGTCTGCTGCAGCATGATCTCCGACAGCCAGACCCGGTAGGGGCTGCGCGGATGCTGCCAGGGCAGGTCGTGGCGTCCGTGGTCGTCGAACCAGTGCAGCAGGTGGGCGACAAAGCCGTCTCCGGGGTCGGTTGCGGCGCTGGCGTGCGGCTGGCGGGGCATGGGTGTTCCGGGGAAGGCAGCCACCCGTGGGGTGGCTCTACTGGATTGCGGTAGAGCCACGCCATGCGTGGCTGCACGGCGTATCAGGCGCCCAGGGCTTCAGGCAGCAGGGCGTCGACGAAGGCTTCCGGATCGAACACGCGCAGGTCCTCCGGGCGCTCGCCGATGCCGGCGAAACGGATCGGAATGCCGAACTCGCGGGCCAGGGCGAACACCACGCCGCCCTTGGCGGTGCCGTCCAGCTTGGTCACCACCAGGCCGGTCACCTTCACCGCGGCATTGAACTGGCGCAGCTGCGAGAGCGCGTTCTGGCCGGTGGTGCCGTCGATGACCATCAGCACTTCGTGCGGCGCGGTCTCGTCGATCTTGCCGAGCACGCGGCGGATCTTGCCGAGCTCGTTCATCAGGCCGGACTGGGTATGCAGGCGACCGGCGGTATCGGCGATCAGCACCGAGGTGCCGCGTGCCTTGCCGGCCTGCAGGGCGTCGTAGGCCACCGAAGCGGCGTCGGCGTTCTGCCCCTGGGCGACCACGGCCACGCCGTTGCGCTCACCCCAGGCCTGCAGCTGGGCCACGGCGGCAGCGCGGAAGGTATCGCCGGCGGCCAGCATCAGGCTGTGGCCTTCGTCCTTGAAGCGCTTGGCCAGCTTGCCGATGGTGGTGGTCTTGCCGACGCCGTTGACGCCGACGGTGAGCACCACGAAGGGCTTGGCGTTGCGGTCGATCACCAGCGGCTTGGCGACCGGCTGCAGGATTGCGATCAGTTCGCTGCGCAGCGCGGCGAGCAGCGCATTGGCATCGACGAACTCGCGCGACTTCATGCGCTTGCGCAGGCCCTCGACCAGGTCGGTGGTGGCGCCCACGCCGACGTCGGCGGTGATCAGTGCAGTTTCCAGTTCGTCCAGCAGATCGTCGTCGAGCTTGGGATTGCGCGAGAACAGGCCGCCAAAGCTGCGGGCGATGACGCTGTTGCGCAGGCGCTCGCGCCAGCCGGGCTTGCCGGCCGGGGCCGGGGCGGCATCGACCAGCACCGGCAGGTCAGTCGCAGGCGTGGCCGGCGTTTCGGCCGGGGTGATCGGGGCCAGCGGTGCGAGCACGGCGGCTGCAGCCAGCGCCTCGGCTTCGAAATCCTCCGGAGCGATAACGCGTTCCGGGGCAGGGGCCGGGGCAGGCGGCGCAGTGGCGACCGGCGGTTCGGGCGCTGCGACAGGCGCAGGCGCGGGCGTGGCGGCCTCGACGCTGGCCGGCGTGGCG
>DOKO01000170.1 GCA_003510825.1 Stenotrophomonas sp. | reverse complement strand
GCGTCCCCCTCAACCGGACCCGCCCCGCCTACTCTCAGGAAACCCGCTTCTGCTGTTGCTTCGGCTTCGGCTTCGGCAGGTGCAGGGCGGCAGCCCTGCAGAACACACCCCACCCCCTACCAAGGTAGGGCGGCCCGCATGCCACCGCCGGACTATCCTCGATTGCATGACTTTGTCTGGGAGGGCTGCGTCATGAACTACGAGGAAACCTACCGCCGCTCGATCGACGAGCCGGAGGCGTTCTGGGGCGAGGAAGCCAAGCGCATCTACTGGCATGTGCCGCCGAAGCAGGTGCTGGACTACAGCAACCCGCCGTTCCGCCGCTGGTATGTCGGCGGCGAAACCAACCTCTGCTACAACGCCGTCGACCGCCACCTCGTCGATCGCGCCGACCAGCTCGCGCTGGTCGCGGTCTCCACCGAAACCAACGTCACCCGCGAAATCACCTATCGCCAGCTGTACCGCGAAGTGAATGACTTCGCCGCGGTGCTGCAGCGCCTCGGTGTCGGCCACGGCGATCGCGTGGTCATCTACATGCCCAACATGGCCGAAGCCGTGTTCGCCATGCTGGCCTGCGCGCGTATCGGCGCCGTGCACTCGGTGGTGTTCGGTGGCTTTGCTGCGCACAACCTGGCGCTGCGCATCGACGATGCCAAGCCGAAGCTGCTGATCGCCGCCGATGCCGGCATGCGCGGTGGCAAGGTCATTCCGTACAAGGGCATGGTCGACGCGGCCTGTGCCGAAGCGGCCAACCCGCCGCCGCGCGTGCTGATCGTCTCGCGTGGGCTGGATCCGGCCGAGCCGCGCGTGCAGGGGCGCGATGTCGACTACGCCGAACTGCGTGCGCAGGTGGGCGAGGTGGACGTGCCGGTGAAATGGCTCGAATCCAGCGAACCCAGCTACCTGCTCTACACCTCCGGCACCACCGGCAAGCCCAAGGGCGTGCAGCGCGATGTCGGTGGCTATGCAGTGGCCATGGCGCAGTCGATGCAGACCGTGTTCGACTGCCAGCCTGGCCAGGTGATGTTCTCCACCTCGGACGTGGGCTGGGCCGTCGGTCATTCCTACAACGTGTACGGGCCGTTGATCGGCGGCTGCACCTCGCTGCTGTACGAAGGCCTGCCGACCAACCCGGACCCGGGCATCTGGTGGGCGCTGTGCGAGCAGTACAACGTACGCACGATGTTCTCCTCGCCCACGGCCATCCGCGTGCTGAAGAAGCACGATGCCGACTTCATCCACCGCCACGACCTGGACGCGCTGAAGTATCTGTTCCTGGCCGGCGAGCCGCTGGATGAACCCACCGCGCACTGGATCAGCGAGGCGCTGGGCAAGCCGATCATCGACAACTACTGGCAGACCGAAACCGGCTGGCCGGCGCTGACCCTGCTGCCGGGGCTGGACATGAAGCCGGTGCGCTTCGGCTCGCCGGGTTTCCCCAATCTCGGCTATCGCATGAAGGTGATCGACGAGAACACCGGCGAGGAAGTCGCCGCTGGGCAGAAGGGCGTGCTGGTGGTGACCCCGCCGCTGCCGCCGGGCTGCATGAGCACGGTGTGGAACGACGATGCGCGCTTCATGCAGAGCTACTTCAGCCACTTCAAGGAACTGCTCTACAGCTCGCTGGACTGGGCCATCCGCGATGACGACGGCTACACCTTCATCCTTGGCCGCACCGACGATGTGATCAACGTGGCCGGCCATCGCCTGGGCACGCGCGAGATCGAGGAAGCCATTTCCGGCCACCCGCGCGTGGCCGAGGCGGCGGTGATCGGGGTCAAGGACGAGCTGAAGGGGCAGGTGCCGCTGGTGTTCGTCACCCTCAAGCAGGGACTCAACGGCGAGGATCCGGCACCGGTGGTGGCCGAGATGATGGCGGCCGTGACCGCCTCGCTCGGTGCGGTGGCGCGGCCGGCGCATGTGCACGTGGTCAACGCGCTGCCCAAGACCCGCTCGGGCAAGCTGCTGCGGCGTTCGCTGCAGGCGCTGGCAGAACAGCGCGACCCGGGCGACCTGTCGACCCTGGATGACCCCGGGGCGCTGGAAGAGATCCGCCGCGCACTGGGGCGGTAAGCCGATTCTGTAGAGCCGAGCCTGCGCTCGGCTGCGGTTGCCTGGTGGAGAAAAGCCGCCAGGCATGGCCTGGCGCTACCCAACTACCGCACATGCGCTAAGCTCGGCCTGTCATCGCTCTGCAACATCGCCTGCGCTTCGGGGAAGCTGCGCAGGCGCCGACGATGGCGAGCAAGGGGGCGCGTCCGTCCGGGCGCGCAGATGAAGCGCATCAAGGATCGGGGGGATGCATGGCACTGCTGCACGCCAAGACGGCCGCTGGCCGCCAGGAAATCGAAGACCGCAGCCGTCGCCTGCCGGCGGGACTGCGTTCGATTCTGTTGATGGTCGATGGCCGGCGCGATGACAACGAACTGCGCGGCCTGCTGGAAGGCCTGCGCGCACCGCAGGACGCATTGCAGCAACTGGCGGCGCTGGAGCTGATCGAAGTAATCGGTGGCTCGGTCGAGCCGGTGGCCGCGCGCGGCCTCAGCAGCGGCCGCGAGCAGGACCCGGCGCTGTACCAGCAGCTGTACGACGCGATGAGCGAGGCGGTCCGTCGCCATCTGGGCCTGAAGGGCTATTTCATGCAGCTGAAGATCGAGCGCTGCAAGGACGCGTTGTCGCTGGAGCGGCTGTGCCCGGAACTGCTGGAGGCCGTGGCGAAAGCGCGCAGTCCGGCACTGGCCCAGCGATGGTGGCAGGAAACCCAGGCGCTGCTGTCGTCGGCCACCGGCGAGGTCGTGCAGGCCTGACGTGGCGGGTAAAGTGGGCGGTGGATTCCACTGCCCCCGAGGAGACCTGCGTGCAGGACGAACACGACACCACCGACACGCCCGGTTGGGACGCCATCAACGCCGCGCTGGCACCGTTGTATGCCGGCCAGGAGCCGCGCCATTACGGCACCGCGTTGCCGTACACGCTGGGTGGCCAGGACCCGCTGGATGGCATCAGCGTGTTCTGGGCCGACGCGCCGCTGCCGCACTGGCACTACGTCACCTACGGCTTTTCCGAACTGTATGCCAAGGAAAGCAGCGATGCCGACGCCAGTGGCTATGGCTTCGAGCTGACGTTCCGCCTGGCGGCCGGCCCCGGCGAGGACGCCACCAGTACGCCGCCGGTGTGGCCGCTGAACCTGCTGCAGAACCTGGCGCGCTATGTGTTCGGCAGCGGCAACGTGTTCGAGGATGGCCACCATCTCAATGCCAACGGACCGATCGCGCTGGAGACCGACACCCGCCTGTGCCATCTGGCCTTCATCGCTGACCCGCAGCTGCCGGCGCGCGATACCGCCAACGGCCACCTGCAGTTCCTGCAGCTGGTCGGCCTGACGGACGAGGAAATGGAAGCGGTCAAGCGCTGGTCGACCCGCGACGTGCTGCTGGCCCTGCAGCCGGCGATGCCGCTGTGGATCACCGACCTGCACCGCGGCAACCTGCTGGACGATCCCGCGCTGGCGGCACGGGTGCGGGAGGGCAGTGAACGCGAAGGTTCCAGCACCGGCATGCTGTTCATCGAGACGCTGCAGTGGCGGCAGGAGGCGGGGGTGACCACGCTGGTGCTGGGTGCCGGCCAGGTGTCGAGCGTGTGCGAGCTGCTGGGCCTGCGCCTGCGCCATGGCAAGCCGCTGGAGCTGGTCAGCCGTGAGCGTCAGTGGACGTTCGTGCCTGCCGCTGGCGACTCTGCCAATGATGTTGGAAGCGACAGCGCGCGCTGGGCCCTGGACGAGGCCGGGCTGCAGGCGATGGCGGCGGTGCCGGCCGAACGCGGGCTGTACCCGGTGGCGGAGGCGCTGCGTATTGAAGTGGTGCCGACCCAGCTGCGCGACGGCAAGGGCGAGGTCATCCGCGAGATCGGCTGAGCGCGGTGAGCGCGTGGGGTAGGGTCAGAGCCGCCTGCTGCGCAGACGGATCCGACCCCGGGTTCTGACCCCGTCCCAGGCCTCAGGCCAGGCCTTCGGCCTTCAGCACGGCCTGCACGCCAGCATCGGCTTCCATGCGGGTCTTGAAGGCTGCCACGTTGTCCAGGCCGACCAGGTCGACCTTGGCGGCCGCGGCCCAGCGCAGGGTGATGTAGAAGTAGGGATCGGCGAAGCTGCGGAAACCGGCCAGCCACGGCTTGTCGGCCAGCTGCTTGTCGGCGGTCTCGAACAGGCCACGCAGGCGCTTGCGCGCGGCGGCGCGGATGGCGTCGAACTGGCCTTCATCGGCGATGAACTTGGCCGGCCCGAACAGCGGCGAGAACGCCGGGTGCACGTCCGAATTGACGAAGGACAGCCAGCGGGTGGCTTCGGCGCGCTGCTGCGCGCTGCCATCACCGGCTAGGCCGGCCTGCGGGAAGCTGTCGGCGATGTAGCCCATGATCGCCGCGTTCTGCAGCAGGATGAAATCACCATCGACCAGGGCGGGCACCGCACCAGCCGGGTTGATCTTGAGGAATTCCGGACCCTTCAGGGTGTCCTTGTCCAGCAGTTCCACGTCATAGGGCTGGCCGGTCCACTGCAGGGCGATGTGGTCGGCGGTGGAACAGGCACCGGGCTTGCTGTACAGCTTCATGGGAACTCCAGGCGGGGCGGGAAACGCCCACTATCCCAGAGCCTGCCGGCGCGCGGCAACGCTGCCGCCGGCAACAGATCGTTACGACTGGCGAGGCTTGAGGTTCTGCACCTTATAGAAGGTGTGATCGCCGATGGTCGCCACCTGGTACGCATTGCGCCAGTTCGGGCTGGCGATGGACAGCGCGGCGAAGTGGCTGGCGCCGGGCACGATCTCGCGGCGTTCGCCGGCCGGCAGCGCCCAGTTGCGCTCGGCGTCGAAGGCCACGTTCATCGCCTCGCTCCAGGCCGCATCGTTGCCCAGCTGGGTGCCGGGGGAGACGATGGTCGGGGCGAACTGCTTGCGCGCGGTGACCACCTGGCACATCGAATCACCCCACAGGCCGCTGTCGAGGCGGCGCAGTGCGACTTCGGCGACGGCCTGCTGGCCGCGCAGGGTCTGGTCGCGGGCTTCCAGGTAAACGGTGGTGCTCAAACACAATGAATCAGCGGCCGGCTGCGGCAACAACTGCGACAGCCAGAGAATCCAGGCCAGTTTCATATAACTCCTTGCTCCGTGTGGGCCGCACCTCTGGATTCCCGCAGCGGGGGCTGCGGGCCGGGGTACGACTTGGCGTCATGGGGAGGCGGCCATCGGGGCCGCCCCGTGGGCGACCCCAAAAGAAACGATCAATCCGATCGAGGGGGTCGCGCCGGCTCACCGGAAACTGGCTGGTGAGCGGAAAGTTGGCGCAAGGTAGGGGGGGATTGCCGAACGCATCCTGAATCGGCTTGCTTGACATTCAGGTTCGGGCCGGGTGACGGAAATCACATTCCGTCCCCCATTCAGGCTCGAACTACAGCGCGGCAGCCACCCGGCTGCCCTGATCGATGGCTCGTTTTGCGTCCAGTTCGGCCGCCACATCCGCACCGCCGATCAGCTGCGCGGCGATGCCCGCGGCCTGCAGTTCGGCCAGCAGCACACGGTTCGGTTCCTGCCCGGCGCAGACCACCACATGGTCGACTGGCAGCAGCTGTTCGCTGCCCTCGACACGGATGCGCAGGCCGTCGTCGTCCACGCCCAGGTACTCCACGCCGCCGAGCATGCGCACGCCCTTGGCCTTCAGCGTGGCGCGGTGGATCCAGCCGGTGGTCTTGCCCAGCCGCGCACCGGGTTTGCCGGCACTCCGCTGCAGCAGCCAGAGGCGACGCGGCGAAGCTTCCACCTGCGGGGTGGCCAGGGCGCCGCGGGCCTCGAAGCGGCTGTCCACGCCCCATTCGGCCATCCAGCGCTGCGGGTCCAGCGACGGCGAGGGGCCGGCATGGCTGAGGAATTCGCCGACATCGAAGCCGATGCCGCCGGCGCCGATGATCGCCGCGTTGGCGCCGACCTCGACCCGGCCCAGCAGCACGTCCAGGTAGCTGACGACCTTGGCATGGTCGGCACCGGGGAAATCGACCTTGCGCGGGGTGATGCCGGTGGCCAGCACCACCGCGTCGAAGCCGGCCAGGGCGGCCGCGTCGGCACGGGTGTCCAGGCGCAGCTGCACGCCGGTTTCGGCCAGCTTGTGGCGGAAGTAGCGCAGGGTCTCGTGGAACTCCTCCTTGCCCGGGATGCGCTTGGCCACGTTGAACTGGCCGCCGATCTCCCCGCCGGCATCGAACAGGGTGACCTGGTGGCCACGTTCGGCGGCTACCGTGGCGCAGGCCAGGCCGGCCGGCCCGGCGCCAACCACGGCGACCTTCTTCGGTGCGGTGGTCGGGCGGTAGACCAGCTCGGTCTCGTGCGCGGCACGCGGGTTGACCAGGCAGCTGGCCAGTTTGTTCTCGAACACGTGGTCCAGGCAGGCCTGGTTGCAGGCGATGCAGGTGTTGATCGCCTCGGCGCGGCCGGCGCGGGCCTTGTTCGGCCACTGCGGGTCGGCCAGCAGCGGGCGTGCCAGCGACACCATGTCGGCGCCGCCGCCGGCGAGGATGCGCTCGGCCACGTCGGGCATGTTGATGCGGTTGGTGGCCACCAGGGGCACCTTCACGTGCGGCTTGAGCTTGGCGGTGACCCCGGCGAAGGCCCCGCGCGGCACCGAGGTGGCGATGGTCGGAATACGCGCCTCGTGCCAGCCGATGCCGGAATTGATGATCGTCGCGCCGGCGGCCTCGATGGCCTGCGCCTGCTGCACGATCTCTTCCCAGTTGCTGCCGTCATCGACCAGGTCGACCAGCGACAGCCGGTAGATGATGATGAAGTCCGGGCCGCAGGCCTCGCGGATGCGGCGCACGATCTCCACCGCGAAACGCATGCGCTGGCGCGCGTCGCCACCCCAGGCATCGGTGCGCGTGTTGGTGCGCGGGGCGATGAACTCATTGATGAGATAGCCCTCCGAGCCCATCACTTCGACGCCGTCGTAGCCAGCCTCGCGGGCCAGCTTCGCGCTGCGCGCGTAGTCGGCGATATGGCGTTCGACGCCGCTGGCCGACAGCGCACGCGGGGTGAACGGATTGATCGGCGCCTTCAGCTTCGACGGCGCCACCGACAGCGGGTGATAGGCGTAGCGACCGGCGTGCAGCAGCTGCAGGCAGATCTTCGCGCCGTGCTGGTGCGCGGCGGCGGTGAGCTGGCGGTGTGGGCGCACTTCCCAGGGCCAGGACAGCTTGCCGCCGAAGGGCTTCAGCCAGCCCACCACGTTCGGCGCGAAACCACCGGTGACGATCAGGCCGACGCCGCCCTCGGCGCGCTCGGCGAAATAGGCGGCCAGGCGCGGGAAGTCGCGGGCGCGATCTTCCAGGCCGGTGTGCATCGAGCCCATCAGCACCCGGTTGCGCAGCTGGGTGAAGCCCAGGTCCAGCGGGGAGAACAGGTGCGGGTAGGCGGTTTCGTTGGCTGGCGACATGGTCGATACGCTTGCGTACGGAAGCGCGCAGCGTGCCGTGAAACCGCGGCCGGGGCAAGGGCTGGTGCAGCGCCCGGTAGCGCCGGGCCATG
>DOKO01000461.1 GCA_003510825.1 Stenotrophomonas sp. | reverse complement strand
GGCGCAGCGACTCGGCGCGCTGCCAGGCCTGCGAATAAGGGTGCAGCTCGCCGGCGATGGCGCGGTCCAGCTGCTGCACGACCTGCAGGCGGTCGCGGCGCAGCAGCGCGGAAAGCAGGCCGAGCATCGCCGAGCTGGCCACACCGGCAATCGAGGTGCCGAAGGCCACGGCCAGGCCCTGCACCGGCGAGGCCAGCGAGCCGCGGATGGCGGCCATGTCGGTGGCGCTCTGCAGCGCAAGGCCGGTGCCGCGCAGCGTATCCATCATGCCCAGCAGGGTGCCGAGCATGCCCAGCAGCACCAGCAGGCCCACCAGGTACGGGGTCAGCACCGGGCCGGGCAGGGCGATGCGCTCGCCTTCCACGCGCAGGCGCACGGCGTTGCGCAGGCCCACCGGCACGCGCTCCAGCCACGGCGCCAGGGCGTCCTTCGCCGCGCCCAGGTCGTTCAGTGCGGTGCGCAGCCCGTTGCTGGCCTGGCGATAGCGGTACAGCTCCACGCCGCCGGCGATGTAGCAGGCCGCGATGATCGCCGCCACCGCCGCGCCCAGCGGGTGCACCGCCACGTAGCCGATGCCGATCCAGCACACGGCCAGCAGGCCGACAAGGAAAACAACGACATGGAATGCAGTTCTGGACATGGTGTTCCGGTCAGTGGGAGCGCAGGGCTGCAAGCAGCCCGTGGATCGGGTGGAAGCGCAGTTCAAGCTCGGCCAGCAGCAGGTTGCGCATGTCATTGCGGAAGGACGCGCGCCAGCCGGGCTGGCCGTGCACGCGTTCGAAACGGGCGGCCAGCACCGTCGGCGCGGTGGCCAGCAGGCTGTGCTCGCGCGGGGTCAGGGTCTGTTCCATCACCGCGTCGATCTCGGCCAGCCGCGCCAGCTCCGGCGAGACCTGCACCAGCCGGTCGCGCAGGCGCCCGCGCAGGCGTCCGGTGGCGGTCTGGATGGCCTGCTGCAGCACGCGGTAACGCTGGCGCAGCGAGGCGAAGTTGGCCTGCGCGGAGGCCTCGGCCAGGTCCAGCAGACGCTCGGCCTCGGCATCCTCGCGGATCGAGGCCAGCAGGCTGGACTCGGCCTGGGCGCAGTCGGCCAGCAGGTCCTCCACCGCTTCGGCGGCCTCACCCGGTTCGGGCAGGCGGCCGTCCAGCGCCCCGGACAGGGCCACGGCACGGCTCCAGTCCACCCACTGACCGAGGCGATCGGTCAGGGCGGGACTGCTGGCCGGCATCGCACCGTCGTTGAGACGGGCAAGCAGGCGGAGGAACTCCGGTCCACCCAGGACCGGCTGCGCGGCGTTCGCCATCAAGTAGCCAGGGGCCAAAAACCGTTGATTTTACAACCAGATGACCGCCTCTGGATGAAGGGGGCGGGCGGCCCGTGGCGGGCATGGCAGGGGAGGGTCTCGGCCGGGGCGGGCAGACGGCTTAGAATGGTCGGCTGCACTAACGCAACTGGACCTTCTGGAGCTCCTGCATGACCCTCGCGCCGTTCTATCCCATCGGTACCCCCGGCCAGCCCTGGGGCGATGCTGAACGCGCACAGTGGCGGGCCGCCCAGCAGCGCCAGCGCAGCTACCACGATGATGTGGTGGCCGCCCTTGAGCGCCTGGACGACGGTTTCGACGTGATCCAGTACGGCCAGCTCGACTATGCCCCGGACCACTACCCGCTGTTTGCCGTGGTCAACCACGACTGGAACCCGGCGCTGCCGACCGCCCTGGTCACCGGCGGCGTACATGGGTACGAGACCAGCGGCGTGCATGGCGCCCTGCAGTTCCTCGAAGAACAGGCCGAGCGTTACCTGGGCCGGATGAACCTGATCGTGGCGCCGTGCGTCAGCCCCTGGGGCTACGAGCGCATCCAGCGCTGGAACCCGGATGCGATCGACCCGAACCGCAGCTTCCGTGACGGCGGCCTGATCGAGGAAGCCGCCTCGCTGATGCGCTGGGTGGCCGAGCGCAAGGCCGACATCCGCGTGCACCTGGACCTGCACGAGACCACCGACAGCGACCTGCACGAGTTCGACCCGGCCCGCTGCGCCCGCGACGGCAAGCCGTTCGAGCGCGACACCATCCCCGACGGCTTCTACGTGATCGGCAACAGCGAAGATCCGCAGCACGGCTTCCAGAAGGCGCTGATCGAGGCCGTTGCGCCGATCACCCACATCGCCCCGGCCGACGCCGAGGGCAACCTGGTGGGCCTGCCGCTGCAGTCGCCGGGCGTGGTCTGGGGCGAGTCGCGTTCGATCGGTGCATGCGCCGGTTTCACCGACGCGCGCTATGCCACCACCACCGAGGTCTACCCGGACAGCCCGCGTACCAACCCGCAGGAATGCAACGACGCCCAGGTGGCGGCGGTGTGCGCCGGCCTGGATTACGCGCTCGCGCAGTGAGCCAGCGCCGGGCCATGCCCGGCGACTGACCTGCAGAAGCGCCGGATCATCCCTTCTGGCGCTGCTCCTGGATGGCCTTGTCCAGTGCGTCCAGGTCATCAGTGGACGACTGCAGCCACTGCGGATACTCGGCGGTTTCAACGAAACCTTCGCCACGCAGGACATCGTCCAGGTCCGGATCGTCATTGCCGCCGTGCTGCAGGAAGCCCGCCATCAGGCCCGACAGGCGGTGCGCGGCCTCGAAGGCAGCCTGCAGCGAACCGGCCGGCTCCACGATGGTGCCGAGGAAGGCCGCGTAGGCGGCGTGGTCGACCTCGAAGTCGTCACGGTTCTTGAAGGCCTCGGCGCCCAGCTGTGCTTCGCCGGAGTTGTGACGGGCGAAGCCCCAGGTCCAGATATCGAGGAAATGCAGCGCTTCCAGCTTCTGGCGTTCCTCCGGATCGAGATCGATCGCGCCGGACAGGGCGTATTCCATGGTGGCGGCCGAGAAGGCTTCGGTGCCGGAGTTCGCGTGGAAATCGCTGAGGCTGCGCAGCGCATCGGGCTGATGCGGGTCGAGCTGCAGCGCACGGTAGATCACGCGCGCGCCTTCGATGTGGCGGCCCTCGGCGATGAAGATGTTGAGGGCGTGGTTGGCCAGCTGGGCGGCGTTGAGTTCAGCGAAGGTCGTCATCGGGGCAGGGATTGGAAAGGGCGGTCCGATGGTAGGTGCAGTGTTCCGCCGCAACAAGAGTTTGTAGGGCATGGCGGCCGGGCATGGCTCCGCTCTACGCAGGGCACGCGCAACGTGACGGCCTGGCGAAGGCTCGGGACGACGGCGCGCGCATCAATCCTGGTAGGTGCGCCAGAACAGCACCTGATCGCCGGAGTTGCTGATGGCCGCGAAGGTGGCACGGCCGAACTCCGGCCCACAGTTGAAGACGGTGTAGGACATCTGCAGCAGGGGCTCCGGCGGCCACCAGCTGCGCTGGATGGAAGCACGGGCACTGGACGTATAGGTCGTCTTCCTGCAGTGGGCAGGAAGCTGGACCATGGTGGCAACGGGCTTCTGGAACGCCAGTTCGCTCACGTTCGAATCCAGGTCATGCACCTCACGCAGATCGGTCGCGTCCAGCGGCACCCATTCGGGCACCCAGCCCTTGCGCACCATGTCCTGCTCACGTGCAGCCTGCAGGGTGTCGAAACGGCTGTCCATCACCAGGCCGCAGGCGCCCATCGCGCAGCACAGCGCGCCGATGAACGTTGCACGCAAGACGGCCCGACCCTGCGGGGATCTGCGTTTGCCTGGCATCCCTGGCGTCCTTGTCGGGTCCTTGTCCGCGTCGATGGTAGGTGGTGGCATCCGCAGCAGCAACCCGGGCGGCAGTGGGCGCACCCCGGCGGCGTGCCGCGGATATCCACGCATGGCGTGGATCTACTGGAGGGTACGTGCGATGCGTGGTTCAGTAGATCCACGCCATGCGTGGATGCTCGCGTGCCCTAGAACCGGTAGCCGATGACCGTGAACAGCGACGTCTTGTAGCGGTCGTCGCCGCCCTCGGCAGCGCCGCTGATGTACTGGCCGGCACCCACGAACGGGTCGTTGCGGCCGACCAGCAGTTCGCTGGAAACGCGCAGGCGGCCGTGGGTCCATGCCGCGCCCAGGGTCAGCCGCTGGCTGTCCTTGAAGTCGGCCTCGTCCTTGATGAAACGTGACAGGCTGGCATACAGGTCGAACGGTTGCCCGGCGACCGTCAGCGGCCGGCCCACTTCGGCGAAGACGACCGTACCCTTGGTGGCGATGTTGTAGGACGCGTCGAAGCCGCCCACGGTGATGACGTGGGTGTCGCGCGATGCCGGCAGGCTGATGTCCTGCCGTGCGACGAGGACCTTGCCGCGCCAGGTGCCATTGCTGACCTTCACGCTGGCGGCGAGGGCGCGCCGTGTGCCGTCGCCCTGCGGCGTGCCGCTCTCGTCCTGCAGCCGCGAGTAGAGACCGGACACCGCGGCGGACACCGTGACATCGTCATGCTTCAGCAGATCCCAGTCGACGGTGGCCGCCACCAGGTCGCGCTCGGAGGTGCTGGTGCCATTCGGCACGTAGCTGTCGCCCTGCACGAAGGCCGTGGAATAGCGCGCACCATCGCGGCTGATGCCTTTGCCGTCCGGCGTGGAGGTGGGGTAGTAGCCCGCGGCCAGGCGGTAGCCGTCGCCATCGTGGCGGTAGGTGATGCCCGGTGCATAGACCTCTTCCAGGCCGACCACGAAGCCGATGCTGCCCAGCACCTGTGCGCCCCAGTACTGCTCGTCCAGCACCACCGGCTGCAGGCCGATGGCCACGCGATCGCCATTGGCAAAGCGGCGGCCGGCATAGGCCTGCAGCGGGAAGCTCACCTCGCCGGGGTAGTTGCGGTAGCCACCCGCGTGCGAGTACAGCACGCTGCCGCCATAGAAGCGGTACTGCGCCGAGGCGAAGTAATCCTGGCCGTCATAGTCGGCCTTGAGGATGAGCGTGTCGAAGGACAGGTGGTTGGAGGTGCGGCGGCTGCCATCACCGTGCGCGTCGTTGAAGCGCACATCCCAGCGGCCGCGCAGGACACCGCCAAGTGTCCAGCCGGTGTGCGCCGGCGCCGGCGTTGTGGCGGCGGCTTCGGCAGGGGTGTCGGTAGGCGTGGCGACCTCCTTGGCGGGGGCTTCGGCATGTGCAAGCGAGGCACACGCCAGGCACAGGGCCAGGACAAGCGGCGAACGGGCGAAACGGAAGGCAGAACGCATGGCAGGTTCCCAGGCAGGAACAGCAGGAAAGGGACGATCGGCAGGCCATCGGGCAACAGGGCGCCCACCGCGCCGCGAGGCACGGGCAGGGCAGGGCGCAACGATGGCTGCAGAAAGGGTTTACGTCTCGGCGGCGTCGTACTCGGCGATGGCCTCGTGGGCCACGCGGAAGCTGTCCACCGCAGCAGGCACGCCGCAGTAGATCGCCACCTGCAGCAGCACCTCGCGGATCTTCTCGCGGCTGACGCCGTTGCGCAGCGCGCCCTTGACGTGGATCTTCAGCTCGTGCGGCCGGTTCAACGCGGAAATCATCGCCAGGTTGATCAGGCTGCGTTCGGCCAGGGCGAGATCGCTGCGCGCCCAGACGGTGCCCCAGCAGTATTCGGTCACCAGTTCCTGCAGCGGCTGGCTGAAGGCATCGGCCTGGGCCAGGGCGCGGTCCACGTACTCGTCGCCCAGCACGTGGCGGCGGATCTGCAGGCCTTTTTCGAAGCGGGAATCGCTCATGCGCTGATGCCTCCGAACAGGGTGTACTTGATGTCCAGGAAATCCTCGATGCCGTAGCGCGAACCCTCGCGCCCCAGGCCGGACTGCTTGATGCCGCCGAACGGCGCCACTTCATTGGAAATGGCGGCGCGGTTGATGCCGACCATGCCGTAGTCCAGCTGCTCGCTCATGCGCCAGGCGCGGCCGAGATCGCGGGTGTAGCAGTACGCGGCCAGCCCGGAATCGGTGGCGTTGGCCAGGCGCACGGCCTCGGCTTCGTCGTGGAAACGGAACACGGCGGCCAGCGGGCCAAAGGTTTCGTCGGTCGCCACCTGCATCTCGGCGGTGGCATCGACCAGCAGGGTCGGCAGGTAGAAGCACTCGCCCTGCGCGCCGACCTCGCCACCCAGCAGTACGCGGCCGCCCTTGGCTACCGCGTCATCCACGTGCGACTGCACCTTGGCGACAGCGGCGGTGTTGATCAGCGGGCCGATCTGGGTGCCCTCGGCCTCGCCTGCGCCCACCTTCAGTGCGGCGATACGTGCACGCAGCGCCTCGACGAAGGCATCGTGGACGGCGTCGTGCACGAGGAAGCGGTTGACGCAGACGCAGGTCTGGCCGGCATTGCGGAACTTGGCCAGCATCGCGCCATCGACGGCAGCCTCGAGGTCGGCGTCGTCGAAGACGATGAAGGGCGCGTTGCCGCCCAGTTCCAGCGAGACCTTCTTCACCGTCTTCGCGGCCTTGCCGTATAGCATGCGGCCAACCGGGGTGGAACCGGTAAAGGTGAATTTGCGCACCGCCTCGCTGTCGAAGAACGCATCGCCGATGGACGCCGCATGGCCGGTGACCACGCTGAACATCGCCGCCGGCACACCGGCCTGCAGGGCGAGGTCGGCCATCGCCAGTGCGGTGAACGGGGTTTCCGCCGCCGGCTTGACGATGCACGGACACCCGGCCGCCAGTGCCGGGGCCACCTTGCGGGTGATCATCGCCGCCGGAAAATTCCACGGCGTTACCGCGGCGACGATGCCGATCGGCTGGCGGGTCACCATGATCCGCGCGTCGGGGTAGGGGCTGGGGATGATGTCACCGTAGACCCGCTTGGCTTCCTCGGCGAACCATTCGACGAAGCTGGCGGCGTAGACGATCTCGGCACGCGCCTCGGCCAACGGCTTGCCCTGCTCGGCGGTCAGCAGGCGGGCGAGGGTTTCAGTGTTCTCGATCAGCAGGCGGTGCCACGCTTTCAGCACGCGCGAGCGGTGCTCGGCGGTGGTGGCCCGCCAGTCAGCCCAGCCAGCAGCGGCTGCGGCGATCGCGCGCTCGGTTTCGGCCCGGCCCAGGCGCGGCACCGTGCCCAGCACCTGCTGGGTGGCCGGGTCGAGGATCTCATCCACTTCACCGCTGTCGGCGGCGATCCATTGCCCAGCCACCAGCGCACGCTGGTGGAACAGCGCGGACGTTTCAACGTTCATGCATACCTCGTGGTTCGTGTCGGGCGCGGGCAGCCGGTGCCCGCGCCGGGAGGGAATCAGGTGGCCGCGACGCTGGCGCCCTAGGGCGCACGTACGGCCAGCAGGTAGTAGGCGAGGGCGCTGACCAGCAGGCCGATCACCCAGGACACATCGACGCCACCGAACAGCTGCGCCCACGAACCCTGGAAGAACGCGTTGCTGATGAACGGCACCTGCGCGATGGCACCCAGTGCGTAGGCCAGCAGGGCGCGGCCGTTGAACAGGCCGTAGCGGCCGCCATCGCGGGCGAAGATCGAGGCGATGTCATAGCGCCCGCCGTTGACCACGTAGAAGTCCAGCAGGTTGATCGACACCCACGGCGCAAGGATGAACAGCAGTGCGAACACCGCGTTGATGAAGATCTCGATGAAGTTGGCCGAGGCCCACAGCGCACACAGGGTAGAGGCCACCAGGAGTGCACACGACAGGGTGATGCGGGCCAGCCGCGCCGGTGTCCACGACGGCGAGAAGGTCTGCAGCGAGGTCACGCAGGACAGCACCGCGCCGTACAGGTTCATCGCGTTGTGGCCGATGATGTTGACCAGGAACAGCACCATCAGCACGTAGCCGAACCAGCCGGTGTGCAGGCGCACCGCTTCCATCGCATCGGTCTGCCCGCCACCGCTCACCGCCAGCATGCCGAAGGTGAAGGCCAGGATCGGCCCCAGCGCGGAGCCCAGGTAGGTGTAGATGAAGGGGCGGAACACGCCCACGGTGCGCGGCAGGGCGCGCGAGTAGTCCGAGGTGTACGGCGAGAAGCTGATCTGCCAGACCGAGCAGATGCCGAACATCGAGAACCAGCCGGCCGGCGAGAAGCTGCCATGGCTGAACGCATCGGCGCCCAGGCGCGGCAGCATGATCGCCAGGCCGATGGCCAGCGCACCGCCCATGAACCAGATGCCGATGCGGTTGAAGCCGTGGATGAAGTTGTAGCCGATGATGCCGATGGCCGTGGCCAGCGCGGCGCCGATGATGGTGGCCAGCGGCAGCGGCACCGCCGGAATGACCGTGTGCAGGGTCTTGCCGGACAGGATGATGTTGGAGATGAAGTAGCCCAGGTAGATCAGCGTGGTGAAGCCGACCACCAGCAGCGAGCCGAAGCGGCCGAACTGCGCGCGGCTCTGGATCATCTGCGGAATGCCGGCCAGCGGCCCCTGCGCCGAGGCAAGGGCGAGGATGGCCGCGCCGAACATGTGGCCGGTGACGATGGCCAGCAGTGCACTGACGATATCCAGCTTGAACGTCAGCACCGACATCGCGCCGGTGATCACCGCCAGCGGGGCGATGTTGGTACAGAACCACAGGGTGAACAGGTCACGGGGATTGCCGTGGCGCTCCTGCTCGGGGATGTAGCCGATGGAGTGGCCCTCGATGGAGAAAGCGCCATCCTGCTTGTTTGCATTGCTCATGGGCGGATTTCCTGAGCCAGCCGGTCGCCCGGCAGGCGTGCGTCGGGATCGGTCGCGCGCGCCCGGCTGTGCAGGGGGCGCAGGAACAATCCGGTCATGGAACCGGGCTGCGCGACCTCGCCCATCGAGGGGGGGGGAGGCGAGGGCGCGCGGGCCGGAGGCGGGAACGGGTGTGGGTGCCGGGCGCGGGGCCTAGCGCATCACGAACGGGTCATCCATGGGGACATCGGACGTACGCAGCCACACCGTCTTGGTCGTGGTGTATTCCAGGGCGGCCGCGGCGCCGCCTTCCCGTCCATGGCCCGAAAGACCGAATCCACCGAACGGAGCCAGCGGTGAAATCGCGCGATAGGTGTTGATCCAGACCACGCCCGAACGGATCGCCCGGCTCAGCCGGTGCGCGCGCGTCAGGTTGCGGGTGAAGATGCCGGCCGCGAGGCCGAAAGCGGTGCTGTTGGCCTTGCGGATCGCCTGCGCTTCATCGTCGAACACGTCCACCGACAGCACCGGGCCGAATAGTTCGGTGGTGATGCTGTCGGCCTGCGGCGAAGCGCTGCAGTCGACGATGGTGGGCGGGAAGTAGATGCCGGCGCGCTCGCTGCGGGTGCCACCGCAGAGCACGCGGGCGCCCTGGGCGACCGATGCGGCCAGCACCGCTTCGATGTTCTGGCGCTGGCGCTCGGTGCACAGCGGGCCGAACTCGGTGGCCGCATCATCGGGCGCGCCGATGCGGATGGCTGCCACCTTTTCCAGCAGCCGGGCCAGGAAGGCATCCTTGATGCCGGCCTGCACCAGCAGCCGCGAACCGGCCACGCAGCTCTGTCCGCTGGCGGCGAAGATCGCGGCCAGCTGCGCGTTCACCGCGCTGTCCAGGTCGGCATCGTCGAACACGATGAACGGCGATTTGCCGCCCAGCTCCAGCGAAACGCGCGCCAGGTTCCCGGTGGTGTTGGCCACGATATGGCGCGCCGTGGCCGGGCCGCCGGTGAAAGCGACCTGCGCGACCTTCGGATGGCTGCTCAGCACGGCGCCACACTCGGGGCCGAAGCCGGTGATGACGTTGACCACGCCCGGCGGGAACCCGGCCTGGTGCAGCAGCCGGGCAAACGCCAGCAGCGGACCGGGCGCTTCCTCGGAGGCCTTCAGCACCACGGTGCAGCCGGCCGCCAGGGCAGGGCCCAGCTTCACCGCCGACAGGAACAGCTGGCTGTTCCAGGGCACGATGGCGGCGACCACGCCGATCGGCTCGCGGCTGATCCAGACCTGCATGTCCGGCTTGTCCACCGGTACGAAGCTGCCTTCGATCTTGTCGGCGATGCCCGCGTAATAGCGGTAGTACTCGGCGATATAGGCGATCTGGCCGCGGGTTTCGCGGATGATCTTGCCGGTGTCGCGGGTCTCGATGGCGGCCAGTTCCGGTGCCGCCTGCTCCAGCAGGTCGGCCAGCCGGTAAAGCAGCTTGCCGCGCTGGGAGGCGGTCAGGGTGGCCCAGGCCGGGTCGTGCAGGGCACGGTCGGCGGCCTCGACCGCGCGTTCCACCTGCTCGCGGCGCGCCTCGGGCATGGTTGCCCAGGGCGTGCCGGTGGCCGGGTCGATGCTGTCGAACGTACCGGCACCGGCTTCGAAACGGCCGTCGATGTAGAGCTCGAACGGGCTGTCCATGGTCATTCCTGGGCGAAGGCGGGCATGACGTCGTTGATCATACGCAACAGCGAGGCCTTCTTGCGTTCGAAGGACATGCCGGTGTCGATCCAGAACGAGTACTCGTCAAAGCCCATGGCCTCGTAGGCCTTCAGGCGGGCGATGACTTCCTCGGCCGGACCGATCACGTTGTTGCTGCGCATCGCCTGTGCCGAATACATCGGGTGGGCGGCGATCTCTTCATCGCTCAGCTTGGCGATCAGGCCCTGGCTGATCGGGCGCTCGTTCTTGAACCACGCACCGAAGTAGTTGTAGAACACGTTGATCTCGTCGGCCGCGACCTGTGCATCGGCTTCCGAATCGGCCACGTAGGTGTGGCGCAGCAGCATGATCTTCGGGCGCGGCACCTCGCTGAACTTCTCGCAGGCCGCGTTGAAGTGGCCGATCAGCTTCTGCACTTCGTCATCGCCGAAGTGCAGCGGGGTGACCTGCACGTTGCAGCCGTTCTGCACGGCGAATTCGTGGCTGTTGGGATCGCGCGCGGCCACCCAGATCGGCGGGTGCGGCTGCTGCAGCGGCAACGGTGCCGAGGTGGTGCTGGGGAAGGACCAGAACTCGCCGTCATGGGCGTAGTCGCCCTTCCACAGGCCCTTGATGGCCGGGATCAGCTCACGCATGCGCTGGCCGGCGCCCCACGCGTCCATGCCCGGCACCATGCGCTCGTATTCGAACGAATAGGCGCCACGGGCGATGCCCAGGTCGAGGCGGCCGTTGGAGATGATGTCGGTCATCGCCGCTTCGCCGGCCAGCTTGATCGGGTGCCAGAACGGGGCCACCACGGTGCCGGTGCCCAGGCGCACGTTCTTCGTCTTGTTGGCGATGTCGGCGAGGTTGAGCAGCGGGTTCGGCGCGATGGTGAAGTTCATGCCGTGGTGCTCGCCGGTCCAGATGGCATGCATGCCACCCTCGTCGGCGATCTGGCACAGCTCGATCATCTCGTCGTACAGCTGCTTCTGCGACTGCTGGTCCGAGACGCGTTCCATATGGATGAACAAAGAAAACCGCATTTCAACTCTCCCTTCCAATCAGTTCTTTGACCACACCGCAGGTGTGGTTGCCGTAATAGGTGCCGTAGGTCTTCAGCGCGCTCTCGCGGCAGTAACGCTGCAGCATGCTCTTGACCGCAGCGTCCGGAATGGCCAGCCCTGGTACATCCCGAAGCGAGATGTACTCGCCCTGCTGGGCCTTGGCCTCCGGGGTGCTGCACAGGAACGTGACGAACTGCCGGTGGGTGTCGGTGTCCGTATAGACGGAGTACACGAAGCTCGGCGAGGCACCGGGCTGATGCCGGGCAAAGATGCGTTCCAATGCGTTGTCCGCACCCTCGTTGCCGATCTCGACGGTGGGCAAGGCCCAGCCGCCTTCCGGCGCTGGCACCAGCAGCAGGCTGTCGTCGTGGGCGATGATCGCGCTGATCAGACCCTTGGTATCGGTCATGACCTCGGTGGCCACCTTGGCGGGGGTGAAGTAGCCACCGCGGTAGTAGCCCAGCCCGGGCAGGCCGGCCGTATGGAAGTGCTCCACCTGCCCGATCAGGACGGCATGGTCACCCGCCTCCACCACCGTGTGCATGGTGCAGTCGAACCACGCACTGACCTCGTCCAGGATCGGGCTTCCGAGAGCGCTGTTGGTCCAGGACACCGCGGCAAACCGATCCGGATTGCGCCGGGCAAAGGTATTCGATGCGTCGGTCTGTGCCTCGGACAGAATGTTGATGGCAAAGCGCTTGGCGCCCACGAAGTTGTCGTAGTTGCCCGATGCGTTGGCGATGCTGACCAGCAACAGCGGCGGATCGAGCGACACCGAAGCGAACGAGTTCGCGGTGAAACCAATCGGTTCACCGTCTGCGCTGGTGGACGTCACGATGGTGACGCCGGTCATGAACGAGCCGAAGGCTTCCCTCAGCTCTTTTGGATCGATAGCCATATGTTCCCTCCAACCGATGGCCTGGAATGAGTGCAGCTAGTTCGTTGCGGTGCCCAGCCATTCCGCCAGCGCCGCGTTGACCTTGGCGGGGGCGGTCAGGTTGACCATGTGGCGTTCGTGCGGGATGACCACGGCCTTGCCGTTGCGGGCCAGCGCTGCCATCGACAGGGCCATGGCCGGCGTCGAATTGGCGTCCTCGGCGCCGGTCAGCGCCAGGGCAGGGCAGCCCACTTCCGACCAGCGCTCTGCGTAGGTCACGTCGCCGCGGGCGAAGGCGCGGTAGGCATCGGCATAGCCCTGCATATCCACGTTCTCCAGCCACGAGCGCACGTCCTCCACCAGCGAGGCCTGGGTGGTGCCCTCGTCAAACCAGCGCTGCAACGGGGTTTCCACGTCGATCCGGCCAGTGGCCAGTTCATCCGAACGGGTCACCACCGCATGGCGGGCGGCATCGGTACGCAGGTGGACACCATTGATGACCGCCAGGCGGCGCACCAGGTCCGGCCGCTCGATGGCCACGCCGGCGGCGATCAGGGCGCCCATCGAGTGCCCAGCCAGGTTGACCGGGCCCAGCTGCAGGGCGCTGATGAACTCCACCATCCACGCCACGTAGTCGGTCAGCCCGGGCTCGCCCGGCAGGCGCGTGCTCTGGCCGTGGCCGGGCATGTCCACCGCGATGACCCGGTACTGCTGGGCGAAGGCGGCGATCTGCGGACCCCAGGCGGCGGCCTGCATGCCGACGCCGTGGATGAGGACCAGGGGCTCTCCCGCACCCTGGTCCAGGCAGTGCGCCTGTTGGTTACTTGACAGCGGCAGGGTTCGAGACGTCATGGCCGAGCTCTTTCAGGTCCTGGTAGCGGTCGCCGATGCGATGGTGCGGGCGGCCGGCGGTGGCGGCGCCCAGCACGACCACCAGTTCATCGGCGGCCGGGGCATCGGCAATGGCGAACTGCACGGTCAGGTAGTGCGAACGGCGGCCTTCGTCGTTCTTGTCCATCATCGGCAGCACGATCGGCGCATTGGCCGGGCCGCGGGTGTTGGTGAAGGCCAGGTAGGACTTGGCGCGCACCGCGTTGCGGTAGATGTTGCCGAAGTGCAGGGTGTGGATCAGCGCCGAGGCGTGTTCCAGCTCACCGTCCAGGCCGACCACCGCGCTCTTGCCGAAGGCCTCCACCGCATCGCCCGAGCCGACCTCACCGAGGATCAGGTCAGTCAGGTGCTGGCTCAGCTGCGGGCCCAGCGCACGGATCTCCGGCGACAGGTCCTCGACATAGCCACGGCCGGCCCACGGGTTACGGATCACGGCCGCGGCGGCGACCATCTTCAGCGGCCTGGCCGCGTCACGGCCCCCGTCCACATGCACGGTCTCCACGTGGAGAACGGTCTTTCGTATCAGGCTCATCTGGTCCTTCCTCGCCGCCGCTGGCGGTCACAATGTTGGTGTACGGTATGTTGGTATACCATTGGCAGCGACAGTACACCCTCCAAAAACGCCCTGCAATATGTCTATGCGCATTCATTTTTCGCCCGCGACGAAAGTCGCAGACGGGGGTGGTGCGGTCGGGTTGGAGCGGGCTGCCGGGGTGCGCTATTCATGATCCGTGGTTGAATAGCGTGGACGTACACGAGCTACCGGCAGCGCGCCCGCCACGGCGTGGCTGCCACCTAAAGGTATTGCGAAACACGATGAACCT
>DOKO01000460.1 GCA_003510825.1 Stenotrophomonas sp. | reverse complement strand
AGCACCACGAAGGCATCGCTGCCGCCCAGTTCCATCACCGATTTCTTCAGCTGGCTGCCGGCATTGGAGGCGATCGAGCGCCCTGCCCGCTCGCTGCCGGTCAGGGTCACCGCCTTCACCCGCGCGTCGCGCAGCACCTCGGCGGCCTGGTCGTTGTCGATGTGCAGCACGTCGAACACGCCCGCCGGCAGGCCACCATCACGGCACACCGCCAGGATCAGGTCGGCGCACTGCGGTACGTTGCTGGCGTGCTTGAGCAGGGCCACGTTGCCGGCCATGAAGGCCGGGGCAAGGAAACGGAACACCTGCCAGATCGGGAAATTCCACGGCATCACCGCGAACACGCAGCCGATCGGCTCGTAGCGCACGTAGCTGCGCTGCGCCTCGGTGTCGATGATCTGCGGCTTCAGGTAATCCGCGGCATGGTCGGCATAGAACTCGCAGGCGGCCGCGCACTTGTCGACCTCGGCCAGCGCCTCGGCCTTCAGTTTGCCCATCTCGCCGGTCATTGCCTGCTGCAGGTCATCGCGGCGTGCGCGCAGCTGGGCGGCGATGCTCTTGAGGATGGCGCCGCGATCCTGCAGGGAACGCTCGGCCCACACGGGAAACGCCTCGGCGGCGGCCTGCAGGCGCTGCTCGATGTCGGCCGCGCCGAGCAGTTCATGGCGGTAGGTGACCTGGCCGGTGGCCGGGTTGACGATTTCGACGGTCATGGGGGATCTCCATCAGGCAGATCCCCAGTGTGCGCCGGCAGCCGTGAGCCGGGTGTTGCCGCCGCATGGCGGCGGCGTGCGGGATTCAGCCGTTGTCCTGGCGGGCCAGCTGCAGGTCGCGCTGGCGCCGCTTCTCGGCACGCGCGTTGATGTACCAGCCGATCACCGCGGCCACCGACACCGCCGACACCAGCAGGGTCGCCAGCGCGTTGATCTTCGGGCTGATGCCCATGCGCACCGAGGCGAACACCTTCATCGGCAGCGTGGTCGAGCCTGGCGTGGCAACGAAGCTGGCCACCACCACGTCATCCAGCGACAGTGTGAAGGCCAGCAGCCAGCCTGCCACCAGTGCCGGGGCGATGATCGGCAACGTGATGCGGCCGAACACGGTCAGGCGGCTGGCGCCGAGATCCATCGCCGCTTCTTCCAGCGAGAGATCCATTTCCTGCAGGCGCGAGGACACCACTACGGTGACGAAGCACAGGGTGAAGGTGACGTGGGCGATCCAGATGGTGGCCAGGCCGCGTGCCGGGAAGCCGGGAATGGCGCCCATCGAGGCCAGCAGGGCCATCAGCGAAAAGCCGAGGATCACATCGGGCATCACCAGCGGCGCGGTGACCAGCGCACCGAACACCTGCTTGCCGCGGAAGCGGCGGAAGCGGGTCATCACCATCGCCGCCAGCGTGCCCAGCACGGTCGCGGTGCAGGCGGTCCAGAACGCCACCACCAGGCTGGTCCACATCGCATCCATCAGCGCGCGGTCGGCGAACAGGTCGCTGTAGGCGCGGGTGGAGAACCCGGCCCAGACCATCGCCAGCCGCGAGCTGTTGAACGAATAGAACATCAGCAGCAGGATCGGCAGGTACAGGAAGGCGAAGCCGAGCAGCAGCACGCCCAGGCCCAGGCCTTTTGCGCTACGCGGGCTCATGCCTGCTTCCCTTCCAGCAGGCGCTGCTGGGAACGGTTGAACCACAGGATGGGCACCAGCAGCAGCAGGATCATCGCCACCGCCATCGCCGAGGCACCCGGCCAGTTGCGGTTGTTGAAGAACTCGTTCCACAGCTGGCGGCCGACCATCAGCGTTTCCGAGCCGCCGAGCATTTCCGGGATCACGAATTCACCCACCGCCGGGATCATCACCAGCATGCAGCCGGCGACGATGCCGGCCTTGGACAACGGCAGGGTGATGCGCAGGAACGCCTGCCACGGCTTGGCGCCGAGGTCGTAGGCCGCTTCCAGCAGGCGGTTGTCATGCTTGACCAGGTTGGCGTACAGCGGCAGCACCATGAACGGCAGGTAGCAGTAGACGATGCCGATGTAGGCCGCCGTGGGAGTGTCGATCAGCTGCAGCTTGGGCAGGCCCATGCTGGTCATCAGCGACTGCAGGCCGGTGAACTGCAGGAACTGGTCGAGCAGGCCGTTGCGGTCCAGGATCGCCTTCCATGCATACACGCGGATCAGGAACGAGGTCCACGACGGCAGCACCACCAGCATCATCGCCACGTTGCGCGCGGCCGGCGACAGCCGCGCGATGGCATAGGCCATCGGGTAGCCGATCAACAGGGTGAGGAAGGTGGAGATGGCCGCGATCTTGATCGAGCTCAGGAACGCCTGGGCGTAGATCGAATCGCGGAACAGCGCCAGGTAATTCTCGAGGTTGAGCTTGAGCGAGAACGCGCCATCCACATACTGCAGCAGCCAGGTATACGGCGGCGAGCCAACCCGGCTGTGCGAGAAGCTGATCATCAGCACGATCAGGAACGGCACTGCGAAGAACAGCAGCAGCCACAGGTAGGGAATACCGATGACCGTGGCACGCGTGCCCGGCAGCCAGCGCTTCAGGCCTGCGGCGCTCATGAGGTCAGCACCACGCCGTCGTTGTCGCGCCAGTGCACCCACACCTGGTCGCCCCAGGTCAGGCCATCGCTGGCCCAGCGCTGCGAGTTGGCGAAGTTGGCCAGCACCTTGGCGCCGCTGGGCAGGCGCACGTGGTAGACCGAGTGGCTGCCGAAATAGGCGATGTCCTCGATCACACCCTGCGCCTTGTTGGTCGGCGCTTCCGGCTCGTCCTTGCCGATCATCACCTTTTCCGGGCGCAGCGCGAACGCGACCGGCTGCCCTTCGTAGCAGGTGATGCCATGGGCGATGTAGACCGGTGCCGGGAACAGCGGCGAACGCACGGTCACGTACTCGGGCAGGTCCTCGTCGATGACACCTTCAAACAGGTTGACCGAGCCGATGAAGCCGGCGACGAAGCGGTTGGCCGGCTGCTCGTAGACCTCATCGGGCTTGCCGACCTGCTGGATCCAGCCGGCATCCATCACCGCGATGCGGGTGGCCATGGTCATGGCCTCTTCCTGGTCGTGGGTGACCATCACGCAGGTCACGCCCGACGATTCGATGATGCTGACCAGTTCCAGCTGCATCTGCGAGCGCAGCTTCTTGTCCAGCGCGCCCATCGGTTCGTCCAGCAGCAGCAGCTTGGGCCCCTTGGCCAGCGACCGCGCCAGCGCCACGCGCTGCTGCTGGCCGCCGGAGAGCTG
>DOKO01000064.1:2097-2573 GCA_003510825.1 Stenotrophomonas sp. | reverse complement strand
GGCGGCACCGGCGGCTGATCGGCGCTCTGCGTACCACACAGGCCCTCGCCGGGCGCGACCCGGCGGGGGTTTTTTATGCCTGCCAGAATCTCATTCTCATGACCAACACCACCTCTCGCCTCTTCGCCGCCGCACTCACTGCGCTGGCGCTGTCCAGCTGCGCGCTTGCACCGGGCCAGCACCTGCGCCGCAGCGACGTCGCCATTGACCGCCATAGCGGCGATGGCCAGCTGGAAATCGTCACCATCACTCCGAAGCTGATCGCCCAGGAAAATGCGGCACGCGCGCAGAGGTCGCTGCCGGCCGCACTGTTCGATCATGAGCCCAGCCCGTACACGGTCGGGACGGGTGACATTCTCTATGTCACTGTCTGGGATCATCCCGAGCTCACCGTACCTGCCGGCCCGCAGCAGCAAGGCGCCCTTGCCGGCCGCCTTGTGCAGAGCGATGGCATGATGTTCTACCCCTACATTGGC
>DOKO01000064.1:521-1940 GCA_003510825.1 Stenotrophomonas sp. | reverse complement strand
ATGTTCTACCCCTACATTGGCAAAGTCACCGCCGCAGGCAAGACGCCAATGGAAATCCGAGAGGAAATCAGCACTCGGCTGGCAAAGTACGTGGAATCGCCGCAGGTGGACGTCTCCGTACTCACCTACGGCAGCCAGCGCGTATGGGTGACCGGCGCAGCCCAACGATCTTCGCCGATCGCTTTGGGCACATCGCCACTCACACTCGCCGACGCAGTCAGCCAGTCCGGACTCGACAACCTGCAGGCTGATCTGTCAGGCATTCAGCTCAGCCGTGACGGCACCACCTACACCATCAACCTGGAAACGCTGGCCCGCGAGTTTGGCGGCCGTCAGCTGTTCCTCAAGGATGGCGACTCCATCTTCGTGCCCTATCTGGATCGCAAGGAGATCTTCGTAGTGGGCGAAGTCAACCAGCCAGGCGCGTACAGCTTCCGCACGGGCGACGTTTCACTGAACCAGGCACTGGGCCGCGCCCGCGGCCTCCTGCAGCAGACTGCCAACGGCAATGCCGTATACGTCATCCGTGGCAGCACCGACCTGCAGGAGGAACCCTCGATGGTCTACCAGCTGGAGGCACGCTCACCGACCGCATTCGCGGCCGGCAGCCAGTTCCATCTCCAGCCGGGTGACGTCGTGTTCGTCGGCGCCGCTGGTGTCAGCCGCTGGAACCGCTTCGTGAACCAGCTGCTGCCCTTCACCAACATCCTGTACAACGCAGCCCGTACCGGAACCGAAGTCAGGGACAACTGACATGGCCCGCATGGATGCGGTCAGCCAGCGGTCGAGCCAGCGCGCACTCGGCGCGCTGCTGCCGGTCGTCGTCGCGTTGCTGGTCTCCGGCTGCACCACCGGCAGCCGATCCACGATTGATACGTTCAGGCTCATCACCCATCGACCCGCGCAGGCTACTGCCGATAGCGTAGCCAGCAACCGCTTCCCGCAGATGCAGGTGGAAACACCGGATCTTGCCGCCGTTGCTGTGCTGGGCTACATCGATGGCGGCCGCCAGCAGTGGTTCGCAGGCTCGCACGCGGTGTTCGAGCTGGACCGCCAGGGCCTGCTGCTGGGCGGCAGCGGCCTTGGGCAGCAGTGGCGTGCACGCATCGACGGTGCATCGCCGTTCGATGACCTGCGCGCGGTGACCACACCGGTAACCGTGCAGCGACGCTATGACTGGATCCCTGCCTACCAGGTCGATGTAGCCGTGACCGGGACCCTGAGCAAGGGCGCACTGGAACAGGTGGACATCCTTGGCACGCGCCGCACCCTCCAGCGTTTTGACGAAATACTGCAGGGCGGCGGCATGCACGGTCGCAATGTCTACTGGGCCGATCCGGCCACCGGCTTCATCTGGAAGAGCCGCCAGCATCTGGCGCCCGGCCGTGTCGCGGAGCTGACCCAGCTCAAACCCTTTCG
>DOKO01000064.1:0-344 GCA_003510825.1 Stenotrophomonas sp. | reverse complement strand
CGCCCGGCCAAGGACTGAGCCATGACGTTTCGACTTTCCGGCGCGGCGATCTTTGCCGCGTTGTTTGCGGCCAGCGCCGCCCAGGCAACCGAGGTGCGCATCGAAGGCGCGGCCGAAACGACGGGCACGCGCGTGATGCCGGCCAACGCGCGCCTCGCCGATGCCCTGCTGCTGGCCCGGCCAAGCGCTGACGCCTACCTGCTGGGGGCCAGCTTCGAGCGCCCCCAGGCCATCGAGGGCCAGGTGCGCCTCCGCGCCGGCCTGCAATACGGAGCCGGGCAGCTGGCAGAGGCCAGCGACACACAACTTTCGGCCTTGGCGCGGACGCTGCAGGCGTGGCTGGA
>DOKO01000188.1 GCA_003510825.1 Stenotrophomonas sp. | reverse complement strand
CTGGAAGACGTGGTCGAACCCTATCTGATCCAGCAGGGCTTCCTGATCCGCACCGCCCGGGGCCGCATGTGCACGCACAAGGCTTACCGGCACATGGGCCTGAAGCCGAAAAACCCGCCGCAGGACCTGTTTGCGGAGGTTCCCGATGTCGGTTGAGCCCCGATTCAGTTGGCCGACACGCATTTACTGGGAAGATACGGACGCTGGCGGGGTGGTCTACCACGCCCGCTACGTGGCCTTCATGGAACGGGCCCGGACCGAATGGATGCGCGCGCTGGGCTACGGCCAGGAGCGCATGCGCAGCGAGCACGGCATGGTGTTCGCGGTGCGTTCGATGCAGATGGACTTCATCAAGCCGGCCCGGCTGGATGACGCCCTGCAGGTGAGCGCCACCCTGGTCCAGCTGAAGAAGGCCAGCATGGTCTTCGACCAGCGGGTCGAGCGCGACGGCGAGCTTCTGCTGTCGGCCCAGGTCCGCATCGCCGCACTGGACGCGGCCAGTTTCCGCCCGCGTGGCATGGACGAACCCGTCCTTGCCGCGCTGCAACCCCACCTCCACCCCGAATCCGAACTTTGAGGAACAACGGATGATCGCAATGCTCCTGGCCCTGCAGGCCACGGTCACCGAGGCACTGCCGGCCGATGTCAGCAACGCCGCGACCCAGACCCTTGCCCAGGCCACCACCGGCGGCGGCATCAATTACCTCGAACTGATGGCCAAGGCCAGCCTGCCGGTGAAGCTCATCGTGCTGCTGCTGCTGATCGGCTCGTTCGTCAGCTGGGTGATCATTTTCCGCAAGGCCCGCGTGTTCAAGCAGGCCACCCGCGAAGCCGACGAGTTCGAGAACCGCTTCTGGTCCGGCGCCGACCTGGGCAAGCTGTACAGCTCGGCCACCGACCGCAGCCGCAATGTCGGCGGCCTGGAAGCCATCTTCGAATCCGGTTTTCGCGAGTACAGCCGCCTGCGCGACAAGCGTCGTCTGGACGGCCGCGCGCAGCTGGAAGGTGCCCAGCGCGCCATGCGCACCACCTACACCCGTGAAGTGGACCAGCTCGAGCGCAACCTCGAACTGCTGGCCAACATCGGCTCCACCGCCCCGTACGTGGGCCTGGTCGGCACCGTGTTCGGCATCATGGTGACCATGCACGACATGATCAGCAGCGGTGCCCAGGCCGGTATCGCCGCCGTCGCCCCAGGTATCTCCGAAGCGCTGTTCGCCACCGCCATCGGCCTGTTCGTGGCGATCCCGGCGGTGTGGGCCTACAACCGCTTCACCACCCGCGTGGAACGCATGTCGGTGCGGTTCGAAACCTTCGCCGAAGAGTTCAGCTCCATCCTGCAGCGCCAGAGCGCTGGCGACGAGTAAGCGACTGACCCGGGAGTCCAAGCCATGTCCGCTGCCATCGGTCGCCGCAAGCGCCGCAAGCTGAAATCGGAAATCAACGTCGTTCCCTACATCGACGTCATGCTGGTGCTGTTGATCATCTTCATGGTCACCGCGCCGCTGCTTACCCTGAGCTTCGATGTCGACCTGCCGCAGTCCAACGCCAAGGCGCTGGAAAGCAAGCAGGACCCGGTGGTCGTCTCGGTCCGCCAGGACGGCCAGCTGAGCCTGAAGCTGCCCGACGCCAAGGAGCCGACCGCGGTCAGCGCCGAGGAGCTGCTGGGCCGCCTGTCCGGCATCGCCGCACAGGACAAGGACGTGCGCGTGATCGTCGCCGCCGACCGTGCCGTGGCCTATGAAAAGGTCGTCGACGCGATGGATGTCATCAAGCGCGCCAAGATCGAAAAGGTAGGCCTGGCCACCAATGCACGCTGACACCCTGCCACCGCCGCACAAGCAGGAACCGGGCTGGGGCCTGCCCTTGGCGCTGGCCGTGCTGGTGCACGTGCTGGTCGCGCTGGTCTTCATCGTGGCCTGGCTGTGGTCGCCGGAGCGCAACACCGAAGCCGCCGCCGGCGACCCGTCGGTCGAAGCCAGCCTGGCGCTGTCCTCCTCCGAGGCCGCTGCCGCGCGCCAGGCCCTGCGCCAGTCGGAAAAACTGGAAGACCTGCCCGAACCGGTCGCCGAGCCGGTGCCGGTGCCCGTGCCGGAAGACACCATCCCGCCGCCGCAGCCGATCGAGGAGCCGCGCCCGCAGGACGCACCCACGCCGCAGCAGCAACAGGCGCAGGAGCGTGTTGCGCAGCCGGATACCAAGGACCAGGAAGCCGCCAATGCCCTGGCCATCTCGCAGGAGAAGGCCAAGCAGGAGCAGGAAGCCAAGCGCCGCCAGGAACAGATCGACCTGACCGAACGCAAGCGCCAGGAAGAAGCCGAGCAGAAGGCGCGCCTGGCCAAGCAGCAGGAAGAGGACGCCAAGAAGAAGATCGCTGACCAGCAGAAGGTGGCGGCCGACAAGGCCGAGGCCGAGCGGCAGAAGAAGATCGCCGACATCCGGGCCAAGCGCGAGCAGGCCGAGAAGGAAGCCAAGCTGGCCGAGCAGAAGCTGCGCCAGGTAGCCGCCGCCCGCAACGCCGCAGGCACGACCCCGGCCGGCAGCACCGGTGCCGCCCAGCCGGCCGCCGGTGGCGGTGGTACCAGCGACGATCTTTCCGCCAAGTATGCTGCGGCCATCCAGGCCAAGGTGCGTGATGCCTGGACGCGTCCGGACAGCGTGCCGCTGGGCCAGCGCTGCCAGGTGACGATCACCCAGATCCCGGGCGGCCAGGTGCTGCAGGCCAAGGTGGGCGCCAACTGCCCCTACGACGACGCCGGCAAGCGTTCGATCGAGGCCGCGGTGCTCAATGCGCAACCGTTGCCGTATCGCGGCTTCGAGTCGGTGTTCAACCGCACGATCAACTTCACCTTCACGGCGCAGGACTGACGGGATGGTCGACGCTCGTTCGCAGCGTTGGGGAGGGCCGGCCAGGACGGCGGCGCTTCGGCTGTCTGCGTTCGGGTTGTTGCTGCCGATGGCGTTGGCGCTATCGGCCGCCGAGCGCTCCGCTCCGGCCCGCACTGTGGATGCTGCGCTGACGCAGGCTTACGCCGAGGCGATCCGCGCGCGCGTTCTGGAGCAGTGGCTTCGTCCGCCTTCGGTGCTGCCGGGCCAGCGCTGCACCGCGTGGATCCTGCAGCTGCCAACCGGTAAGGTTATCGACGTCCAGGCGGAGGCGGACTGTCAGTTCGATGCAGTCGGGCGGACATCCCTCGAAAATGCGGTCCGCAGGGCCCAGCCGTTGCCCAGCAAGGGCTTTGAGCGTGTGTACGTGCGGAATCTGCGGCTGACCTTTGTCGCCGAATAGGCATCAGCTCCTCGATTTTCGTTAAGGGTGCGTGATTCGCAGCGCTCAAGTGACTCTGCTTTCACGTACCCTTGGTTCATGATTGCGAAGCGGTTCACCCCCGTTTTGTTATCCATCTGTCCGGTTTCCCCTTTATTGAGCGCTCCATGAAGAAGATGCCTCGCTGGCTTGCCGTGTTTGCGGCCCTGTTGTTGCCTTTCGCTGCCGTCGCGCAGCAGAAGGGGCTGGATATCGACATCATCGGCGGCAATGCCTCCGCGCTGCCGATCACCGTCGTCCCGATGCCCTACCAGGGTTCGGCCGGCGCCCCGCAGACCGATGTGGCCGGCGTCGTCCGCGCCGACCTGGAGCGTTCGGGCCAGTTCCGCACGCTGCCCGAAGCGCAGATCGTGGAAAAGCCGACCCGTGGCGGCGAGATCCAGTTCCCGACCTGGCGCGCACTGAAGCAGAACTACATCGTCGTCGGCCGCGTCATCGACGCCGGTGCCGGCGCCTACCGCGTCGAGTACGAACTGTTCGACGTGCCCAAGGGCGAGCGCCTGCTGGGCCTGGCCATGACCGCACGCGGCAACGCCATGCGCGACGTGGCCCACCAGATGGCCGATGCCATCTACGAGAAGATCACCGGTGTCCGCGGCGCCTTCTGGACCCGCATCGCCTATGTCACCGCCAGCGGCAAGGGCGATGCCATGCGCTACGCGCTGATGGTCGCCGACTCTGACGGCTACAACCCGCAGACCATCGTCCGCTCTGCCGAGCCGCTGCTGTCGCCGTCGTGGAGCCCGGATGGCGGCAAGCTCGCCTACGTCAGCTTCGAGCGTGGCAACTCGGCCATCTACATCCAGAACATCTCCACCGGCGCCCGTGAGCTGGTCACCAGCTTCCGCGGCATCAACAGCGCCCCGGCCTTCTCGCCGGACGGCCGCAAGCTGGCCCTGACCCTGTCGCGCTCGGGCAACCCGGAGATCTACGTGATGGACCTGGGCAGCAAGCAGCTGACCCAGCTGACCAACCACTTCGCCATCGATACCGAGCCGACCTGGGCCCCGGATGGCAGCGCGGTGTACTTCACCTCCGACCGCGGCGGCCGTCCGCAGGTCTACAAGGTGGGCGCCGGCGGCGGCAGTGCCGAGCGCGTGACCTTCCAGGGCAACTACAACGCCAAGCCCTCGGTGTCCTATGACGGCAAGAAGATCGCCGTGGCACAGGGCTCGGGCAACAGCTACAAGATCGCGGTGATGGACAGCTCGCTGGGCTCCCCGCGCTGGAACACCCTGTCGGTGGGCTCGCTGGACGAGTCGCCGAGCTTCGCCCCGAATGCGAGCATGGTGCTGTACGCCGCACGCGAAGGTGGCCGTGGTGTGCTGTATGCCGTGTCGGCCGATGGGCGCGTCCGCCAGCGCCTGGTGCTGGCCGATGGTGACGTGCGCGAACCGGCTTGGTCGCCATACCGTACCCAGCGCTAAAAGAGTGTTAATATTTTCCTGTATTGACCCCTCATCGGCCTAGGAGCCACAAAGGTATTGCCATGAACAAGTCCACCCGCGTTCTGCTTGTTTCCCTGCTGTCTGTGGCCGTCCTGGCCGGTTGCTCCAAGAAGGTGAAGGAAGAGCCGGCAGCTCCGGTCGACACCGGTTCGACCACCGCCCCGACCGCTCCGGCCACCTCCGGCCTGTACGGCCCGGGTGACCTGGACACCGACGCTTGCCTGCGCCAGCGCGTTGTCTACTTCGACCTGGACAAGGAAGAAGTGAAGCCGGAATTCCAGGCCATCATGGCTTGCCACGCCAAGTACCTGCGTGACCGTCCGTCCTCGCGCATCACCCTGCAGGGCCACACCGACGAGCGCGGTTCGCGCGCGTACAACCAGGCCCTGGGCGAGCGTCGTGGCAACGGCGTCAACTCGGCCCTGCAGGCCAACGGTGGCTCGGCTTCGCAGCTGACCGTCGTGTCCTACGGTGAAGAGCGTCCGGTCTGCACCGAGTCGAACGAGTCCTGCTGGTCGCAGAACCGTCGCGTCGAAATCGTCTACACCGCGCAGTAATCCATGCGCATTGGCATCAAACTGATGCTGGTCGTTGCGGCAGCCCTCGTGGCTGCCGCACCGGCGCATGCACAGC
Organism: Stenotrophomonas sp.; assembly: GCA_003510825.1. Taxonomy (GTDB): domain Bacteria; phylum Pseudomonadota; class Gammaproteobacteria; order Xanthomonadales; family Xanthomonadaceae; genus Stenotrophomonas. The sequence goes on along the minus strand of DOKO01000188.1, from coordinate 1,286 downwards.
GGCAGAGCCTGGCCGACCGTGTCGGTTCCCTCGAGCAGCAGATGTACAACAACAGTGCCAACCAGGACCTGTTGAACCAGATCAATCAGCTGCGGCAGCAGGTCACCAGCCTGCAGTCGACCCTCGAGCAGATCCAGCACGAAAACGCCCAGCTCAAGCAGTCTGCCCAGGACCAGTACCTGGATCTGGACAGCCGCCTGAACCGGTTGGAAGGGGGCAATGCAGCGCCGGCCCTGCCGCCTGTTCCGGCCACCTCGTCGACGGCCCCCGCGGCCCCGGCGCAGCCCACTGCAGCGGCCACTTCCGAGCGGCCGCCTTCGGTGCATGGCGACCCGGGCAGCCTCGCGGCGACCGGTGATGAACGCACCTCGTACAACGTCGCCTTCGATGCCCTCAAGGCTGGCAAGTACGACGATTCGGCGCAGCTGTTCCTGAGCTTCCTGGAGCTGTACCCGAACGGCGTCTACACCCCCAATGCGCTGTATTGGCTGGGTGAGAGCTACTACGCCACCCGCAATTTCCCGATGGCCGAGACCCAGTTCCGCGAACTGATCTCGCGTTATCCCACCCACGACAAGGCCTCCGGCGGCCTGCTCAAGGTTGGCCTCTCGCTGTATGGCGAAGGCAAGGTCGACCAGGCCCAGCAGACCCTGGAAACCGTCGTGGCGCAGTACCCGGGCTCGGACGCCGCGCGCACCGCGCAGGACCGCCTGCAGTCGATCCGCCTGGGCAAGCAGATCCGCTGATCCGCTGACCCGGCGTACAATACGTAACCTGTAGAGCCGAGCCCATGCTCGGCTGCTTTCGTTTCCGGCGGCGGTAATGCTGCCCGGTTGCCTGTTGTGGAGCCGAGCCATGCTCGGCTGCATTCGTTACCAGCCACGGTAGCCCCCCCGCCACGTGTTCCATGAAGAAGTCCCCGCCATGACCGCCGTTTCCCCGTCCGCCGCCGTCGCTACCCCCAGCGAAATCGTGCAGTCGCCGCTGCCCCGGCTGAAGATCACCGAGATCTTCACCTCGCTGCAGGGCGAAGCCGATACCGCCGGCTGGCCGACCGTGTTCGTGCGCCTGACCGGCTGCCCGCTGCGCTGCAACTACTGCGACACGGCCTACGCCTTCCACGGCGGCACCTGGTGGGATATCGACGACATCGTGGCCGAGGTGCTGGCCCAGGGCGTGCGCCATGTCTGCGTGACCGGCGGCGAGCCGCTGGCGCAGAAGCGCTGCCTGGTGCTGCTGCAGAAGCTCTGCGATGCCGGCATGGACGTCTCGCTGGAAACCTCCGG
>DOKO01000230.1 GCA_003510825.1 Stenotrophomonas sp. | reverse complement strand
GGTTTACGGCGTGTCCTGGCCACGGTGTGCCTCGCCCTGCGCCTCCATGAAAGAAGGCGCCACGCAGCGCAATGCTCTTGTAATCGATTTCGCCTCAAACCAATCACGCACGCGCCGCACACAGCAGCGACAATAGGCGTTTTCCCGCTGCCGAGACCTGCCCGCCCATGTCCCGTACTTCGTTGACCCGCTTCCTGATCCAGGAACAGCACGCCGGCCGCATCAACGCCGACCTGCGCCAGCTGATCGCCGTGGTCGCCCGCGCCTGCACCAGCATCTCCATCGCCGTCAGCAAGGGCGCCCTCGGCGGCGTGCTCGGCGAAGCCGGCACCGGCAACGTGCAGGGCGAAGCGCAGAAGAAGCTGGACGTCATCAGCAACGAGATCCTGCTGGAAGCCAATGCCTGGGGCGGCCACCTCGCCGCCTGCGCATCGGAAGAGATGGACCACAGCCAGCCGGTGCCGGACATCTACCCGCGTGGTGATTTCCTGCTGCTGTTCGATCCCCTCGATGGCAGCTCCAACATCGACGTCAACGTCTCCGTCGGCACCATCTTCTCGGTGCTGCGCTGCCCGACCAACGTCGAACTGCCGGGCGATGAAGCCTTCCTGCAGCCGGGCACCAAGCAGATTGCCGCCGGCTACTGCATCTACGGGCCCAGCACCCAGCTGGTGCTCAGCGTCGGCCACGGCACGCATGCCTTCACCCTGGACCGCGAGACCGGCGAGTTCGTGCTGACCACCGAGAACATGCAGATTCCGGCGGCCACCCAGGAGTTCGCCATCAACATGTCCAACCAGCGCCACTGGGAAGCACCGATGCAGGGCTACGTGCAGGACCTGCTGGCCGGCAAGGAAGGCGCGCGCGGCAAGAACTTCAACATGCGCTGGATCGCCAGCATGGTCGCCGACGTACATCGCATCCTCACCCGCGGCGGCATCTTCATCTACCCGTGGGACAAGAAGGAACCGGACAAGGCCGGCAAGCTGCGCCTGATGTACGAAGCCAACCCGATGGGCCTGCTGGTTGAACAGGCCGGCGGCGCCGCATCCACCGGTCGCGAGCGCATCCTCGACATGCAGCCCAACCACCTGCACCAGCGCGTGCCGGTGTTCCTCGGCTCGCGCGAGGAAGTGGCCGAAGCGGTGCGTTATCACCAGGAGCATGACGCGAAGACCGCTTGAAGGCGGCCATCCCTACAGCGGTCATGGCAGTGAGATGACATGACCGCGGGGTGACAGCAGCGGCGGCAAACGGCACCATCAAGCCCTTGCCGCCGAAGGATTGCATGCATGCACGAGCCGGGCCCGGTCGATTTCATCGAAGTCATCCACAACGCCGTCCCCAGTGACGTGTGCGCCGCCATCGTCGCCCGCATGCGCAGCAGCCAGGGCCTGAAACCCGGTGCGGTAGGCAGTGGTGTATTCCCCGAACTCAAGCACAGCAAGGATCTGCGCATCAGCGGGCTGGATGCGTGGCGCGACGTGGACACCCTGCTGCAACAGGCGGTTTTCGCCGGGCTGCAGACTTATCTACGCCGTTATCCACAGGCATTGATCGCGCCCCTGATGTTGCAGATCCAGGACAGCAACGGCCAGCCGCGCCGACTGTCAGCCGAGGATTTCCCCGACATGGCGCCGGAACAGCTGGCCGAGCTGGCCCGCACCTGCCTGCGCCCGGGTGCGATCAACCTGCAGTGGTATGCGGCGGGCGAGGGTGGTTACCCCTACTGGCACTGCGAGCTGTACCCGAAGGATGCGAAGGCGGAAACGCTGCATCGGCATGTGTTGTGGACGCTGTACCTCAACGACGATTTCGAGGAAGGCGAAACCGAGTTCCTGTTCCAGGGCCGCAAGATCGCACCGCGCACCGGCAGCCTGCTGATCGCGCCCACGGCGTTCACCCACACCCATCGCGGCAACCGGCCACAGGGCGGCGACAAGTTCATCGCCACCAGCTGGATCCTGTTCCAGAGTGCGCAGAAACTGTTTGGCGCGTAGCGCCCTTTGTAGAGTCGAGCCATGCTCGACTGCCTTGGCTCCGTAGAGTCGAGCTTGCTCGACTGCTTTCCGCTCTCAGTCGAGCAAGCCCGACGCTGCTCAGAACAGGCTTTCCTACGGAACTCCCTCGCTGATTGGAGAATCCGCCGGTGCTGGCACGCCCTCCCAAGCACCCAGCTGGGCCAGAGGTCTCCGCAGGGCATTCAGTTCATAGCTGAATTCCCGCATCCTGCAGTGATCCTTCCAGCCGGCGGGGCTATCGAGATCAAAGCGTGCGACGACGCGAAGCTGGATCAGATCGCTGGTTGTCCTGAGAATTTCCACGCTACCGGAAACCGCCTTTCCGTAGCATCCAGTGCTGCCAGGTCTCAGGCTGAGACCCGTGCTGTAGAACGCCCTGGTGTCACCCTCAGGGAGACGGAACACATCGCCCTCCCCAGGATTTGGGGGAAGGACCAATGTCAGCTTCCTGTATCTCTCATTCTCGACCGCGGCCGCGGTGTATTCGCGCAATGCCACCACTACATTGTTGCCCTCAATGATCCGGTGACACGCAAGCGAGACTTCCCTGAAGTCAGACCTCTCGCAGCCGGCCACATCGGAATCTGCGTTCAGGACATGGAAACTGCTTGATCTGCCGCTGCCAGAAAGTGATGCGCACGCGCTGCAGCCCAGCCCAAGGGAGAACGCGATCAGAAGCTTGGCTGACACAGTCGCACTCCGCGGAAGAGGGTAGTCAGTATTACAGTCGTCGTTTCGAGGGATGCGCTTCTTCAAAGGGAGAGCCATCGCCACGCGGCCTCCCCTCCCAGGCACCCAGTTCGGTGATGTCCGCGCTGCCGGCCTTGACTGCACGATGGATGCTCACCGGGACATCGCAGTCCCCGGGCCAGTCCAGCGGGCTCGCGAGCACGAACGATGCCTGCAGCGAAACCTCGATCCGGTGGCGCTCGACCACGTCGACAGTGACCTGGCCGGAAGCAGCCGTGCTGTAGCAGCCACCCTTGCCTGCAAATGCACTTGCTCCCTCGCTGAAGAATGCACGCGCTCCCGGATCTCCAATGGTGAAGATCTGTCCTGCACGCATCGCTTCGGGAAGTACCAGCGTCAGCTTCGAGAAACCTGATTGGTCGGCATTCCAGGAGCGCTTGAACTCCCTCACGGCGACTACGGTGTGTGCACCTTCTGAGATCCTGTGGCACGAGAAGGGCAGGCTTCGCGGGTCGACGTCAAGGCACGTCTCCTCAACCGATGATGCATGGGGTAGGAAGAATGCTGATCGATCCGCTGCGGCGGCTGCCGCCGGCAGCCACGCCAGCATCGCCAGCACGATGAAGTGCGCGCGCGGAGCATCCAGCGGGCTCACAGCCGACGCAGCAGAACTGCGTTTCAAACGGAGCTTCATGCTCTGGGAGATCCTTGATTGCCCGATCGTTGCAGTCTAGAACAACGACCCCTGCGGTGATTCCTTCCGCGGCGGCAGCGGCTTCTGGAACCGGCTGCAATCCAGCTTCGGCCAATGGCTGTTCTGCGCGTTGAAGCCCAGCCGCTTGCGCGCGAGCTTGAAGCGGTTGTTCAACAGATCCGCGTATACGCCCTGGCCGCGCATGCGCGTGCCGAACTGGCTGTCGTAATCCTTGCCACCCCGCAGCTGCTGGACGGTGCTCATCACGTGCGCGGCGCGATCAGGGTGGTGCGTGTCCAACCAGTCGCGGAACAGCGGCGCTACCTCCAGCGGCAGGCGCAGCAGCACGTAACCCGCAGTGCCGGCACCGGCGGCATGCGCGGCCTCCAGTACGGCTTCCAGCTCGCTGTCGTTGATCCACGGAATCACCGGCGCCACCATCACGCCCACCGGAATGCCCGCCTCGTGCAGGCGCTTCATCGCGCGCAGGCGCGCATGCGGCGCGGAAGCGCGCGGTTCCAGCTTTGCCGACAGATGCGGGTCCAGCGAGGTCACCGAGAAATGCACGCTGACCAGGTTCTCTGCAGCCAGCGGTGCCAACAGATCGATATCGCGCTCCACCAGCGCGTTCTTGGTAATCAGCGAGAACGGATGCTTCGTCTCCAGCATCACTTCGATCAGCTGGCGGGTGAGTTTCAGTTTGCGCTCGATCGGCTGGTAGGCATCGGTGTTGATGCCCAGTGCGATGGGCTGCGGCACATAGCCGGGCTTCGACAGCTCCTTACGCAGCAGCTGCGGTGCATTGGTCTTGGCGAACAGCTTGGTTTCGAAATCCAGGCCCGGCGACAGGTTCAGATAGGCGTGCGAGGGACGGGCGAAGCAATACGAGCAGCCGTGCTCGCAGCCGCGATACGGATTCACCGACTGGCTGAAACCCACGTCCGGGGAGTTGTTGCGGCTGATGATGCTGCGCGCGGTCTCGGCGCGTACCTCGGTACGCAGGCGCGGGGCGAGGAATTCTTCGCTTTCGTCGATGGCCCAGCCGTCATCGACCGCTTCGCTCACCGTGCTTTCGAAGCGGCCAGCCAGGTGGGAGGTGGAACCCCGGCCCTTGATGGCGGCCTGGGCGTTGCGAGGGTGGGATTGCATGGCGCCCTCCGGCCGTTTCAGAGGCGTTAGTATTATTGCTAACCACAGGCGGCGCAAGCGGCCAGGATTCACGTAGCTGTAGGCGTTGAGGCGGATCCGACGCCACGTTGACCCCAGTGTTATCCACAGGTTTCACGTGGTCGCGCAGGCGCCATCGCCGCAGCAGGCCGGAAGCATGGGCCACGGACGTCTCAGCAGCTGCGATGGGCAGCGGTGGCTGCCGGGCAACGCCCGGCGTCAGCCGTTACAGCAGGGCCAGGTAGCCCCGCACGGTGGTGTCGAGGCCGTCGTACAGCGCCTCGCCGATCAGCGCGTGGCCGATCGACACCTCCAGCACCTCCGGCACCGCCGCCAGGAAGTCGCGCAGGTTGTCCTGCGAAAGGTCGTGGCCGGCATTCACACCGAGGCCGACGGCCTGCGCGCGGCGCGCGGCGGTGGCGAACAGGTCCAGCATCGCGGCGGCATCACCGGCCGCGTGGGCTTCGGCATACGGGCCGGTGTACAGCTCGATGCGGTCGGCGCCGACTTCCGCGGCCTGTTCCAGCAGCGGGTTGCCGGCATCCACGAACAGGCTGACGCGGCAGCCCATCGCCTTCAGTTCGGCCACCAGCGGACGCAGGCGCTCGCCATCGCGCTCGAAATCGAAGCCGTGGTCCGAGGTGATCTGGCCATCGCCATCCGGCACCAGGGTGGCCTGCGCCGGGCGGGTCTGCGCGCACAGCGGCAGCAGGCCCGGATAGCCCTCGCGCGGCGGCGCGAACGGGTTGCCTTCGATGTTGAACTCGACGCCGCGGGCGCGGGTCAGGGTCGACAGCGCCAGCACATCCTCGGCGGTGATGTGGCGACGGTCCGGCCGCGGGTGCACGGTGATGCCATGGGCGCCGGCGTCCAGGCAGGCCTGGGCCGCACGCACGACATCGGGTTCGGCACCGCCGCGCGAGTTGCGCAGGACGGCGATCTTGTTGACGTTGACGCTGAGCTGGGTCATGGAACGGAACTACGGTGCGGAAGAGGGTGGGGGCGTGCCGTCATGGGCGCGGGCCTGCTCACGCAGGCGGCGCAGCTCCTCGGCATCGACCAGGGTGGACGGGTCACGCTGCAGGTCGCCAAAGCGGGCCACGTAGCGGCCACGCACCCACGCCAGCAGGAAGCCGAGCGCGGCCAGCAGGGCCAGCGACATCAGCCCCATGTTCGGGGTCTTCAGCGCGAAGGCGAAGCAGCCCAGCGCCAGCAGCAGGTACAGCCAGTACATATCCAGTCCTCCCCGGGCATCGAGCGCAGTGTAGCGCTGCGTCAGAGCAGCGGCGAGGCCAGGCGGGCGAAGGCTTCGGGCAGGCGGTGCAGCCACAGCGAGCGCCCGGCCTCGTCATGCACGCGGGTGGCGCTGTCGAACTCGGCCTGCAGCAGCGTGGCCAGTTCCGCCACGCGGTCGCGGTCGCTGATCATCATCGACAGCTCGAAGTTCAGCCGGAAGCTGCGGTGGTCGAAGTTGGCGCTGCCGACGATGCAGACGTCGTCGTCAGCAATGAAGGCCTTGGTGTGCAGCATGCGCGGGCCGTACTCGTAGATCTTCACCCCGGCATGCAGCAGTTCGTCGAAGTAGGAGCGCGCGGCCTGGGTGACGAACCAGGAATCGCTCATCTTCGGCACCAGCAGGCGCACGTCCAGGCCACCCAGCGCCGCCGAGGTGAGGGCCATGCGCGCGGCCTCACCGGGCACGAAGTAGGGCGTCACCAGCCAGACCCGCTCGTTGGCTTCCTGGATGGCCGCCACGTGCAGGCGGTGGATGGTCTCCCAGCCGGAGTCGGGGCCGGACACCAGCACCTGCGCATCGATGCTGCCATCGCCGCGCAGCGGCATGTCCGCCGGCCACAGGCGGGCGATGTCGAAGCGCGACGGCTCCTGCCCGCTGGCGTACAGCCAGTCCTCGGCGAACACAAGCTGCAGGCTGCGCACCACGTGGCCGCGGAGGCGCATGTGCAGGTCGCGGTAGGCGTTGGGGTTGCGGCTCTCGTCTTCTTCGTCGGTGATGTTGATGCCGCCGGTGAAGGCCAGCTGGCCGTCGATGATCACCAGCTTGCGGTGCGTGCGCAGGTTCAACCACGGGCGCTTGAAGGGTTTCAGCAGCTGCCGCGGGTGGAACCACACGGCTTCACCACCGGCATCGAGCAGCGGCCGCAGGAAGCGCGCCGGCAGTGCCGAGGAGCCCACCGCATCCAGCAGCAGGCGCACCTGCACGCCGGCACGCGCGCGTTCGACCAGGGCGTCGCGCAGGGCGGTGCCGGCGTGGTCGGGATTGAAGATGTAGTACTCCAAGTGCACGTGGTCGCGCGCCTGGCCGATGGCCTCGATGAGCGCGGCATAGGTGGTCGCGCCATCCACCAGCCAGGTCACCTCGGTGGCGCTGCTGGGCGCCAGGCCGGTGGTGGCCTGGGCGACCTTGGCCAGTTCGGTGCAGCCAGCATCGGGCGGGCAGACATCGCTGTAGTGCTCCATGCCCGAGCGCGCGCGACCACGGCGCAGGCGCTGCCTCTTCACCTTCTGCGGGCCCAGCAGGTAGTAGATGAAAAGCCCGAGGTAGGGCAGCAGCGCCAGCGACAGGATCCAGCTGAGCGTGGCCACCGGCTCGCGCTTCTGCAGCATGATCCAGCCGGTCAGGGCGAGCAGGTAAAGCAGATAGGCCACCGCCAGGATCGTTCCCAGGTGGGCAATGCCATCGAGCCAGAGGCGCAGCGAATCGAAGAGGGCGAGCATGCGCCGATCATAGCGGGCGCGGGTGTGGTGATGGGGTCAGAGCCCTTTCCTGCGTAAAGGGGTCCGACCCGGGGTCGGATCCCTTCCCGCAGGGAAGGGCTCTGACCCGAGATGCAAAAAAAGACGCCCCTGTCTCCAGGGGCGTCTGCAGTCGCGTCATGACTGTTGTGCTGCGGTAGTACGTATTACTGCTGCACGAAGCCGATCTTCTTCATCTGAGCATTCTTCGCGGCGGCCAGAACCTTGGCCATCACGTCGTACTCGGAATCCGGGCTCGCGTCGATGCGCAGCTCAGGCTGGTTGGTCGGGTCACGCTGGACCTCCTGCTCCATCCGCTGCTGCAGCTCGTGCGTACCGATCGGGCTGTTGTTCCACGAGACCTGGTTGCTGGCGTCGATCTTGAGTTCGATCGGCGGCGGCGGTTCGACCAGCTGCGGCGGTGGGTTGAGCACGCGCTGCGGCAGGTCCACGGCGATCGGGTACGTCATGATCGGCGCGGTCACGATGAAGATGATCAGCAGAACCAGCATCACGTCCACGAGGGGCGTGACGTTGATGTCGGCCATGGGGCCCTTGCCACCACCACTACTGAATGCCATGGCTTATTGCCCCTTCTCTTTGGTCGCGACGAAGCCGACGTCCAGCATGCCCTGTTCCTGCGCGACCTTGGTCAGGTCGTTGATGACGCGCATCTTGGTGGTGCGGTCACCACGCAGGTTCAGCGGCGGCTGCGGGGTCTGCTGGGCGGCGGTCGCCAAGCGCGACTCGAGAGTCTGCTTGTTGATTTCTTCGTCGTTCCAATAGATCGAGCCGTCTTCCTTGACTGCCAGGGTGATCGGACCGGCACGCTTTTCAGCGTCTTCCGGCTTCTGGATCAGGTTGGCCTCCGGCAGATCCACCTTGACCTTATGGGACATCAGGGGCGCCGTGATGATGAAGATGATCAGCAGCACCAGCATCACGTCCACGAGGGGCGTCACGTTGATGTCGGCCATGGGGCCGCCGCTGTTACCACTACTGAAAGCCATAACGGGCTCCGTCTAGATCTTGGTGACTACTTCGTTCGTCGCAGGGTTACGCGCCGCAATTAGCGGACGCGCGAGCCGGTGGCGAAGAAGTCGTGCAGGTCGTGCGCGAAGGTATCGAACTTGCTGATGGTCGCGCTGTTGACCTTGCTGAAGAAGTTGAAGGCGAACACGGCCGGGATTGCGACGAACAGACCGATGGCGGTCATGATCAGCGCTTCACCCACCGGGCCTGCAACGGCGTCGATCGAAGCGGAGCCGGTGGCACCGATCTTGATCAGCGCGCCGTAGATGCCCCACACGGTACCCAGCAGACCGACGAACGGAGCGGTTGCACCGACGGTGGCCAGCAGGGTCATGCCCGACTGCAGGTTGTTGCTTTCGCGGGTCACGGCCTGACGCAGGGCGCGGTCGACGAACTCCGAACGGCTCAGGTTCTCACCCAGACCGCCGGTGGCGCCGCCTTCAGCGCGCTGGTGGTGGGCAGCCGCCTGGGCAGCGTCCAGGGCGATCTTCGAGAACGGCTCGGAAGCCGGCTGTTCTTCCATTGCACGGATGGCGTCCTGCGCGTTCGGGGTGTCCCAGAACAGGCTGACGACGCGATCGGCAGCGCTCTTCAGGCGGACCGAACGGAAGATGTTGATGACGGTCCAGTACCAGGACATGGCCGACATGACGATCAGGGTCAGCAGCACGACCCAGGAAACGGCGAAATCACCCGGCTTGGAGGTCATTTCGTGGATCAGGTGCTCGAAGCCCATCTGCGACAGGGCGTTGGACGGATTGCCCCCGGCAGCAGCGGCGATGAAAAGTTCCTGCAGCATGACGCTTACCTTTGTTGTGTGTGGTGATAAAGGGTGTAGCTAAGCTAAACAATCGAACCGGAGGAGGGGTGGCCGGCGGCCACCCGCTCGCATCAGTTCAGTGCAAAGTTGACCGGGACGCGGACGCGGCCAGCAGCCTTCTTACCGCCAGATTCAGCGGCGTTGAAACGCCACTTGCGGGCAGCTTCCATCGCAGCACGGTCCAGGTCGCGGTTACGGCTGGACTTTTCCACCGTGACATTGGTGACGTTGCCCTGGGCATCGACATCAATGATCAGGATCACTTCGCCCTGGATACCAGCGCGGAAAGCGGCCGGCGGGTAGCGCGGCGGATTCATTGCCTTCGACGAGATGTCGACGCTTGCCTCGATGGTGGTCGGCGGGGCAGGCGGCGCAGGCGGCGACGGCGGGGTGACGATGTCGTTCGGGCGCGGCTCCGGCACGTCGACGACCGGCGCCTGCGGCGGCGGGACGGGCGAAGGCTTCGGCGGCGACAGGTTCTTGACCGGCGGCGGCGGAGTGTCATCCGGCGGCGGCGGCGGCGGCGG
>DOKO01000257.1 GCA_003510825.1 Stenotrophomonas sp. | reverse complement strand
GCCGGTGCCGGTTCCGGCAAGACCCGCGTACTCACCCACCGCATCGCCTGGCTGCATGAAGTCGAAGGCGTGCCGACCCACGGCATTTTTGCGGTGACCTTCACCAACAAGGCTGCCGGCGAGATGCGCCACCGCATCGACGCGCAGCTGCCCAATGGCAGCCGCGGCATGTGGATCGGTACCTTCCACGGCCTGGCCAACCGCCTGCTGCGCCTGCACTGGCAGGACGCCAAGCTGCCCGAAGGCTTCCAGGTCATGGATTCGGACGACCAGCTGCGGCTGGTCAAGCGCGTGGTCCAGGCGCTTGAGATCGACGACAGCAAGCATCCGCCCAAGCAGATCGCCTGGTGGATCAACGAACAGAAGGATGAGGGCCGCCGCCCGCAGCACATCCAGCCCGAGCCGCATGATGCGTGGCTGGAAACCATGCGCCAGGCCTACATCGAGTACCAGGCGCGCTGCGACCGCGCCGGCCTGGTCGACTTCGCCGAGCTGCTGCTGCGCGCGCACGAACTGCTGCGCGACAACCCGCCGCTGCTGGCGCACTACCGCGCGCGTTTCCGCGAAATCCTGGTGGACGAGTTCCAGGATACCAACGCCATCCAGTACGCCTTCGTGCGCGTGCTGGCCGGTCACGAAGGCCACGTGTTCGTGGTCGGCGATGACGACCAGGCCATCTACGGCTGGCGCGGTGCCAAGGTCGAGAACGTGCAGGGCTTCCTGCGCGATTTCCCCGGCGCGCAGACCATCCGCCTGGAACAGAACTACCGTTCCACCGCCAACATCCTTGGTGCGGCCAACGCGGTCATCGCGCACAACCCGGACCGCATCGGCAAGGAACTGTGGACCGACAGCGGCGACGGCGAGCCGATCGACCTGTATGCGGCCTACAACGAGATGGACGAGGCGCGCTACATCGTCGAGCGCGCGCGCCAGTGGGTGCGCGATGGTGGCAGCTACACCGAAGTGGCCGTGCTCTACCGCAGCAACGCGCAGTCGCGTGCGCTGGAAGAAGCGCTGCTGAGCGAACAGGTGCCGTACCGCGTGTATGGCGGCATGCGCTTCTTCGAGCGTGCTGAAATCAAGGACGCGCTGGCCTACCTGCGCCTGCTGTCCAACCGCAACGACGATGCCGCCTTCGAGCGCGCGGTGAACACGCCGACCCGTGGCATCGGCGAGCGCACCCTGGATGAGGTGCGTCGCGAGGCGCGCGCGCAGGGCATCTCGCTTTGGGAGGCCACCATGCTGGTCACCCAGGGCACGGCGCTGGCTGCACGTGCACGCAATGCGCTGGCCGGCTTCCTGGTGCTGGTGAACGAACTGCAGGCGCAGACCCTGCACATGACCCTCGCCGAGCGTGTGGACCATGTGCTGTCGCGCTCGCAGCTGCGCGAGCACTGGAGCAAGGAAAGCCGCAATTCGCTGGATTCGGAGTCGCGTACCGACAACCTCGACGAACTGGTCTCGGTCGCTTCGCGCTTCCTGCGCCGTGCCGATGACATCGAGGAAGTGGGCGAGGACATGGACGAGCTGGTCGCGTTCCTGGCCTACGCCGCGCTGGAGGCCGGTGAAGGCCAGGCGCAGGCGGGCGAGGAAGGCGTGCAGCTGATGACCCTGCACTCGGCCAAGGGCCTGGAATTCCCGCTGGTGTTCCTGGCCGGCATGGAAGACGGTCTGTTCCCGAGTGCGCGTTCGCTGGAAGAAAGCGGGCGGCTGGAAGAAGAGCGCCGGCTGGCCTACGTGGGCATCACCCGCGCGCGGCAGAAGCTGGTGCTGTGCTACGCCGAATCGCGCCGCATCCACGGCCAGGACAACTACAGCCTGCCGTCGCGCTTCCTGCGCGAGATCCCGCGCGAGCTGCTGCACGAAGTTCGCCCGAAGGTGCAGGTCTCGCGGCCGGCATCGCTGGGCAGCAGCCGGGTGATGGGCCACGCCTCGATCGAGGCACCGCCGCTGAAGCTGGGCGCGCTGGTGACCCATCCCAAGTTCGGCGAAGGCATGGTGACCGACTACGAAGGCAGCGGCGCCCATGCCCGCGTGCAGGTCGAGTTCGCCGACGCCGGCAGCAAGTGGCTGGTGATGGCTTACGCCAACCTGACGGTGATCTGATCACCGCCGAGGGGTCGGATCCCTCCCGCAGGGAGGGCTCTGACCCCATCGCGCGAACACCCAGCCGAGCATGGGCTCGGCTCTACAACCGCGGTGGGTCGTCAGCCGGTGGTGAACGTCTCCACGGCTGCCACCAACCGCGCGCGGTCCATCGCTTCTTCATCCTGGCGGTTGCGGATCAACACGTAGTGGCCTTCCGCCGGCGACAGCACCTCGATCACCTCGCCGCGGTAGTTGGTGATCTCGATGAAGCCGTGGCCCACGCCGTTGAGGTTGTCGATCTCGTCCAGCAACACCCGCAGCGGAACGAGGGCGCCGGCGTCGTCCGTGCCGCCACCGGTGAGGGGGTTGTCGAAGTACACGCTTATCTTCGGCTGCCTGGTCCGATGCCAGTTGTCGATGGCAACGATGTGGTGCGTGGACCGTTTGAACTCCTCAACCGATTCGTTGCCGCTGAACTCGCAGCGGAAGATCGGTATGCACAGGAAGAGGTTCGCACGGTCCTCGATCTGGTTTAGGAAACCGTGATACGTGCTGGGCACCGCCATCGCATGGGTGAACCCATGGGCATTCTCTGGAAGATCGAAGATCGTCGGCCGATCGCGGGGCAGCCCGGCTGGCGCCTGCAGCAGGATGCGGGCCGCAAAGTCCGGATCGCGGATGTCCTTCGACACGACGGCGACCGTCTGGTCGTCGGAGAGGCGCAGGCTGCAGTGGAGGCGATAGGTGGCGACGGCATACTCGGCGAAGCAGCACCCTTCGGCTTCATGGATCTCGCCAAATTCCTGCAAGAGGTCGTCCTTGGTGATCATTTCGCTTCTGCAGGCAGGGGGAGTCCAATGGTCGCAGATCATGCGCAACGGGTGAGGGCAGAGCCCTTTTCCAATGGAAAAGGGATCCGACCCCGATTAGGCTGCGGGCATGACCCGCAACGTGCTCTTCCTCTGCAGCCAGAACCGCCTGCGCAGCCCGACGGCCGAGCAGGTGTTTGCCGATTGGCCGGGGATTGAAACCGCCTCGGCCGGGTTGCTGGCCGACGCGGATGAAGTGCTCAGCCCGGAGCTGCTGCAGTGGGCGGACCTGGTGTTCGTGATGGAGAAGGTGCACCGCAACCGCCTGTCCAGCCGCTACAAGGCGTGGCTGAACGGCAAGCGGGTGATCTGCCTGGATATTCCTGATGACTACGACTATATGGACCCGGTGCTGGTGGAGCTGCTGAAGCGCAAGGTGGCGCCGTTCCTGCGCTGAGCACGGGTGTTGTAGAGCCGAGCCCATGCTCGGCTGCTTCCAGCGGGAAAACAGCCGAGCATGGCTATGCCGGTCGTCCTGACCGTCACCCTTCGGGCCGTCGCAAGCGACGTTGGCAGCGGCTCCTGCCGCTGCCCTCGGCTCTACAATAGATCCCACATCTTCCAGGAATGCCCCCATGACCGAACCGAACTTCCACGTCACCGTGAAGTTGAATGCGAAGCTGCAGCCGGAGCATCGCCACGAGCTGTTCGAGGATCCGCTCGATGCGCTGCTGCAGGCGGCCCAGCTGGGCGAGCTGACCGGTGGAGGCACGGCGATCTCTGACCTGGGCGAAGTCGAGTACGGCGACATCGAAGTGGCGCTGGTTGATGCGGACGGCGTGCCGAAGCTGATCGACCTGCTGGAGCAGCTGGGTGCGCCGAAGGGTTCGCAGGTGCAGCGTGCGGACGAGGCTGATCGCGCCTTCGGCGTGACCGAGGGCCTGGGCATCTACCTGGATGGCCTGAACCTGCCGGACGAGGTCTACGAACAGTGCGATTCCAACCACGTGTTCGAGCAGCTGTCCGACAACATCGATGGCCTGGGCGAGATCTGCAGCTGGTGGCAGGGCCCGACCGAGACCGCGCTGTACATGTACGGCGAATCGTTCGAGAAGATGCGTGACGCGATCGCCGAGTTCGTGGCCAGCTACCCGCTGTGCCAGAACGCGCGCATCGTGCAGATCGCCTGAGACAGTCGTGTCTTCTGCATCGTGCCAACCTTGGTTGGCACGATGCCGCCGGTTACAAAGAGCAGTCGAGCAAGCTCGACTCTACTGGCCCTCACACTGCGCGCTGTCGCGCAGCGCCAGGTCCTTGCCCACCTGGTAGCCCCCGTAAAGGATGGCCAGCGCAAAAACCGCCGCCACGGAAATGGCCTTCGTAGGGCTCCAGGTGCTCGCTTGCTTGTCCGGCATGTCGGTCATCCCTGTAGGCGGCGGCATGCCGCGGGGCCAGCATGCGCCGCACGCGGCTGTCGAGCAAGCTTGGCGCTAGCGCTCCACCGGACGGCGCACCTGCTCCCAGTCCAGGCCGAATTTCGCCAGGTACTTGCGCAGGCGGTCGGCATCGTTGGTGCTGGCGCGCTGGGTGCGCGACACCGCGAACAGCTCACGGCCCGCCGCTGACAGCGACTTCGAGCGCGCGCAGACCTGCACGACCTCCTCCAGCTGCACGCGGTCGAAGCGGTCCAGTTCATCCACGGCCGGGCCCAGCAGCGCCTCCAGTGGCGATGGCGCCTGGCCGCCGCGCCATTGCTGGCGCAGGCGCGCGATCTCGTCGTCCACGCCCTCGGTCTGGATGCGCCCGGCGTTGGCCAGCGTCGCCAGGCGCATGATCGATGCACCCAAGTCGCGGAAATTGCCGCGCCAGGCGGCCTCGGCACTGGTGGCAAAGGCCAGGTAACGCGTGCGTGCCTCCACGTTGAAGCGCACCTGCGCGTGCTGCTGCTGCGACCAGCGCTGCAGCTCGAACTCGATGTTCGGCTCGATGTCCTCCCTGCGCTGGGCCAGGCCGGGCAGGTGGTAGGTCCACAGGTTCAGGCGCGCCAGCAGGTCCTCGCGGAAGCGGCCGTCCAGCACCGACTGCTGCAGGTCGCGGTTGGTGCCGGCGATCAGCTGGAATTCGCTTTCCACTTCGCGGTCGCTGCCCACCGGCAGGAAGCGCTTCTCTTCCAGCGCCCGCAGCAGCATGGCCTGTTCGTCCAGGCCCAGCTCGCCGATCTCATCCAGGAACAGCAGGCCCTGGTGGGCGGAACGCAGCAGGCCGGCGCGGTCGGACGATGCACCCGTGTAGGCGCCTTTGGTGTGGCCGAACAGCGTGCTCATCGCTCCATCGCCACGCAGGGTGGCGCAGTTCACTTCGACGAAACGGCCGGGCAGCTGGTGCTTGAGCTTCTTCAGCTCGAACACGCGCTTGGCCAGCTGGCTCTTGCCGGCACCGGTGGGCCCCATCAGCAGCATCGGCGCACGTGAGCGGGTGGCGACGGTTTCGATCTGCGCGATCATCGCGTTGAAGGCCGCGTTGCGTGTGGCGATGCCGCTCTTCAGCAGGTCGCGGTCCTGCAGCTGCTGCTGGGCGAAGCGCTGGGCGATGTGGTCGTAGCGCGACAGGTCCAGGTCGATGATGGCGTAGCTGCCGGCCGCACCGTCCTGCTTGCGCGGCGGCGAGGTCTGCAGCAGGCGGCCCGGGAAGTGCCGGCTCTCGGTGAGCAGGAACCAGCAGATCTGCGTCACGTGCGTGCCGGTGGTGATGTGGACGTAGTAGTCCTCCTCCTCCGGCTGGAACGGATAGCTGGCCAGGAAGTCGTGCAGCGTCGAATAGACGCCTTCGAACTCCCAGGGATCGGCCAGGTAGGTGTCGTGCCGGCGCACGTCCAACTCCGGCGCCACCTGCTGCAGGTCCGCGCAGACCACGCGGGCCAGCTTGGCATAGCGGCGCTCGTCCAGCAGCAGCTCGACGCGGTCAGGCAGGAAATCCTCGTGCATGCCCATCGACACCGTCGGCCGCCATTTCTCCCACCGGCCCGGACCCTCGCCCGAATCGAGCTGGGTGCCAAGCATGCCGAAGACTACCTGTCGCCGTGACATATCCATTCCTATAAAAAGCGCGCTCAAACTATATACATTCCACAGCGCCAGCGTGCGCGTCCACGCCATCTGAAGAAACAAAATCACGTCAAAACAATGACTTGATCGAAACCGGCAAAAGTTGGCACGGCCATTGCTCTATCCATCCCATGACACGAAGCGGGCTGTTCCCGCCGAGGACACCACGATGGCCAACCTGACGCTCTTCTCCACCCCGCGTGCCCCGGCGCTGCCGCCGGCCACCACCGTCAATGAAGCCGGTGGCCTGGCCTACCGCCGCGACCCGCGCGCTGCCCTGGCCCTGTACGCGGCCACCGGCTGCCTCAACAACACCTTCTACAGCGATGCCCAGGCACAGCTGCAGCACGTGCTGGCGCTGACCGCGCAGGTCGAGCCGCGCTTCATCGCCCGCACGGCGGTCTATGCCCGCCAGGTGGCGCACATGAAGGACATGCCGGTGCTGCTGGCGGCCGTGCTCAGCGTGCGTGACCCGGAGGCCTTCGCCCAGGTGTTCCCGCGGGTGGTCGACAACGGCCGCCAGCTGCGCACCTTCGTGCAGATCATGCGCAGCGGCCAGGTCGGCCGCCGTTCGCTGGGGTCGCTGCCGAAGCGTCTGGTGCGCGAGTGGATCCAGCAGGCATCGGCGGAAACCCTGGTGCGTGCGGCCATCGGCCAGCAGCCGTCGCTGGCCGACCTGATCCGCATGGTGCACCCGAAGCCGGCCAACGCCGAGCGCAAGGCGCTGTATGCGTGGATCGTCGGTCGCCCGTACGACGAAGCGCAGCTGCCGGCGCTGGTACAGGCCTACGAGGCGTTCAAGCGTGACCCGCGTGGACTGCCGCCGGACCTGCCGTTCCAGTACTTCAGCACGCTGCCGCTGGATGCGGCGCAGTGGTCGGCGCTGGCGCGCAGTGCGTCGTGGCAGTCGATGCGGATGAACCTCAACACGTTCGCCCGCAACGGCGTGTTCGAAGACCCGGCGATGGTGTCGGCGATCGCAGCGCGGCTGCGTGACCCGGCCCAGGTGCGCCGCGCCCGGGTGCTGCCGTACCAGCTGCTGATGGCCTACCAGGCCAGCGCCGGCCTGCCGCAGCAGATTCCCGAAGCGTTGCAGGACGCGATGGAAACGGCCACGGCGCAGGTGCCGGTGCTGCCGGGCCGGGTGGTGGTGGCGGTGGACGTATCGGGTTCCATGCAGTGGCCGGTGACCGGCTACCGCAAGGGCGCCAGCTCGGCAGTGCGCTGTGTGGACGTGGCGGCGCTGATCGCGGCCTGCGTGCTGCGCGGCCAGCCGCTGGCCACGGTACTGCCGTTCGATACCGAGGTACGCCCGGTGCGGTTGAACCCGCGCGACAGCGTGATGACGCTGGCGGCGCAGCTGGCGATCAATGGCGGTGGTACCTCGGTCAGTGCACCGCTGGAACACCTCAACCATCGTCGCGAGCAGGTCGACCTGGTGTTGCTGGTGTCGGACAACGAGAGCTGGCGTGACACCCGCAAGGGCGGCGCGACGGCCACGATGCAGGCATGGGATGCGCTGAAGCAGCGTTGCCCGCAGGCGCGGCTGGTGTGCATCGACCTGCAGCCGGTGGCCAGCAGCCAGACCGTGCAGCGCGAGGACGTGCTGCACATCGGCGGCTTCAGCGATGCGGTGTTCGACCTGCTGGCGCAGTTCGCGCAGGCGCCGGGCGATGGCAGCGGCTGGGTCGAGCGCATCGAGGACATGCCGTTGTAAACACGATGTTGGACGGCGGCAAGGATGTCGCCAGGAACCGCCCGGCTGGCAATGGGGCCAGCCGGGCAGGGCCAGGAATTCATGTTTTTCGCGGTGAATGCTGGTGGAACTACATTGGTTGTCCCTTCGGGGTCGGGTTCAATTCCCGCCTTTCCTGCCGGTTGTGGGGAAAGAGACGTTCCACTCCTTTTGTCACCGCACCTGTTTCAACGCCGGCACTGCGAATGCCGGAGGAACTACAGCCTTCTAAGCTCCGTGTCGCGGGTTCGAGCCCCGCCCGCTGTGGCAATACAGCGGTAGCTCAGTGGTAGAGCAGGATGTTCCTCCACCCCTCGTCGTGCTGCCGGCATCTTCGCTTTCGTTGCGCGGGGAATGCAGGCCGAACTACATCGGAAACCCTTCGGGGTCGGGTTCAAGTCCCGGCCGGCTGCCACCGCAACGTGGCAGGCGGAGCGTTCGGCCACCTTTGTCACCGCACCTTTTTTGTTTATGTATTGGATGAAAGGAAACATCACCATGACCACTGTGAACCATGACGTGATCCAGCAGCCGGGCGCTGCACCCATCAAGCTGTGGACGCGCGGCGTGCCGCTGGAAGACCAGGCACGCGAGCAGCTGCAGAACATCGCCAGGCTGCCGTTCATCCACAAGTGGATCGCGGTGATGCCCGACGTGCACCTGGGCAAGGGTGCAACCGTGGGGTCGGTGGTGCCGACCGTCGGCGCGATCATTCCCGCTGCGGTGGGCGTGGACATCGGCTGCGGCATGATGGCCGTGCGCACCACGCTGGATGCCAGCGACCTGCCGGACAACCTGTCGGCGGTGCGCAGCGCGATCGAGCGGGCGGTGCCGCACGGCCGCAGCGTGACCCGTGGCGGCCGTGACAAGGGCAGCTGGGACACGCCGCCGGAGCTGGCCATCGAAGGCTGGAAGCAGCTGGTCGATGACTTCGCGCTGATCTGCGAGCGCCACCCGCGCCTGAAGAACACCAACAACCTCAAGCACCTGGGCACCCTTGGCACCGGCAACCACTTCGTCGAAGTCTGCCTGGACCAGGACCAGCGCGTGTGGTTCATGCTGCACTCCGGTTCGCGTGGCGTGGGCAATGCCATCGGCACCTACTTCATCGAACTGGCCAAGCAGGAAATGCGCCGCTGGATGATCAACCTGCCCGACCAGGACCTGGCGTACCTGCCCGAGGGCAGCCAGCACTATGGTGACTATGTGTTCGCGGTGGAATGGGCGCAGCGTTTCGCCCGCATGAACCGCGAGGTGATGATGCGCAACGTGGTGGCGGCCGTGCGTACGGTCATCAGCAAGCCGTTCGAGGCCCAGGCCGAGGCGGTGAACTGCCACCACAACTACGTCAACCGCGAGGTGCACTTCGGCAAGGAAGTGATGCTGACCCGCAAGGGCGCGGTGAGTGCGCGCAAGGGCGAGCTGGGCATCATTCCCGGCAGCATGGGCGCCAAGAGCTTCATCGTGCGCGGGCTGGGCAACGAGGACAGCTTCCACAGCTGCAGCCACGGCGCCGGCCGCGTGATGAGCCGTACCCAGGCGCGCAAGCTGATCACCGTGGACGAGCACGCCAGGGCCACCGCGCACGTGGAATGCCGCAAGGATGCGGACGTGGTGGATGAATCGCCGGCGGCCTACAAGCCGATCGAGGCGGTGATGGAAGCCCAGCGGGATCTGGTCGAGATCATGCACACGCTGCGCCAGGTGGTGTGCGTGAAGGGATGAAGCGGGCCGCGCGCGACGTACACTGCGTCGCGCGCGGCAGGA